>CAYFWA010000598.1:0-4782 GCA_964346625.1 uncultured Myxococcales bacterium | reverse complement strand
ACCGGCCGGATCACCCCCGGGGAGAACCCGCGGAGGCCCGAGGCGCGGCCCGCGGCCGTCCCCGCCCCCTCTCCCCCGCCTCTTCCCCTCTTCCCCCCCTCTTTCCCGCCTCCTCCCCTTTTCCGCCCTTCTTCCCCTTTTTTCCGCCCTTTTCCGTTCACCTCCCCTTTGCTTCCGGGGCCCGTCCGGCTACGCCAGCGGCGCCCCAACCCCCCTTCCGAAAGCCCAGGCCTTCGAATCCCCGGGGGTTCTCGCGCCTTGACCGGAAAAAAACTTAGGTGATACGATGATGGAACGCGCATTTCCAAAGTAGAATATGATTCGTGAAACACCCGGCACCGATCCCGTTCCAGTCTGACCCTCCCCCGCAGCGCCCTCCGCGCGCCGGTGGGTTGTCCGCGGCGGCGGCAAGGAGCCCCCGGCTCCGGTGGCGTCCGTGGGCTCGCGCCAGACGGGACGGTGCCCCCCCCGGCGCGCCTAGCGCAAGGAGGAGATCCATGAGGTCGAAGGTTCGAACCAACGGACGCGTGCTGCTGGGCGTCATCGTCGCGGTCACCCTGTCGGGCCGCTGCAGCGGTGGAGGCTGCACGAGCTGCGACGCCCTGGCGCCCATCCCGGGCGGGTTCCCCATGGCCGAGCGCCTCGAAAACGGCACCCAGGTGCGGCTCTCGGAGTCGGGGATCGAATTTCTCGAGCAGACCACGCCGGGCCTGCTGGCCGACATGATGGGCCCCGACGGCCTGACCTTCGACATCCCGCCCACCTGCGACGCGGTGGACCAGTGGCCCGTGGGCACGGTGGACATCTGCGGCGAGGGGGAACCGGGCAACTGCGTGGGCGATCAGCCCCCCTGCTCCATCGCCGCCGACATCCAGGGCATCGACATCGTGCCCAACGACCCGCCGGGCGACGAGCTCGCCGTGGAGATGCGCCTCAACGTCTGGTCTCCCACGCCGCTCAAGACCCACGACGGCATGACCTGCGACATCGACGTGGACATGTCCCGCGGGAGCCGCGATCACATCCGGGTGCGGACCACGGTGACCTTCCGCCAGGACACCCAGAGCAACCGCACCGCCATCGACGTGGCGGACCTCACCATCCCCGACGGGGACATCGAGGACGACGACATCGACATCAGCGGGGGATTTTACTGCTGGATTGTCGAGACCTTCGCCGAGGGGATGATCGTGGACGAGATCCGCGGCCAGCTCAACGAGCAGGTCCAGCCCATGATCCAAGAGAACCTGTGCGTCGCCTGCGACCAGGGGGAGCCCTGCCCGGCCATGTCCACCTGCGACGGCCAGGTGTGCCAAGAAGACAGCGGCGAGGGCTGCGTGATGCCTCTCGGCATGGAGGGGCGCCTGGATCTCGGCGCCATGATGGCCGACATCGCCCCGGGCAAGCAGGCCGACCTCGACCTGCACCTGTGGGCCGGCGGCTACTCCTACACCGACAACAACGGCGTATCATTGGGCGTGCTCACCGGCGCCCGCACCCCGGAGCACGACGAGTGCGTGCCCCTGCGGGATCCCCCGGACATGACCCCGGCGCCCATCTCGGACGTTTTCCGCGGCAACACCCGGCCGGCCGACGGGCAGCCCTTCCACGTGGGCATCGGCGTACACAAGAAGTTCCTCGACCTCGCCGGCTACGCGGCCTACGACTCCGGCGCCCTGTGCCTGGACATCGGCCCCCGGGAGGTGGACATGCTCACCACCACCACCTTCCAGCTCATCTCGGCCTCCATCCTGGACCTGAGCCACGACGAGGAGGCGCCGGTGGTGATCGCGGTGCGGCCGCAGCATCCCCTCACCTTCGACCTGAGCGAGCCGGTGGTGACCGAGGATCCCGGCACCGGCGAATACGAGATCGACACGCCGCTATTGACCGTGCGCTCCCAGGACTTCGCCATCGACTTCTACGTGCTGATGGACTACCGCTACGTGCGCGCCTTCCGCGTGCTGGCGGACCTGGCCATCCCCGTGGCGCTGGTGGTAAACGACCAGAACCAGCTCGTGCCCGTGCTCGGCGACCTCGAGGAGGGCTTCGAGAACCTGCGGGTCACCGAGTCGTCCCTGCTCGAAGAGGACCCGGCCACCATGGCCACGCTGTTCCCCAGCATCCTGGGCATGGCGGCGGGCTTCATCGGCGACCTCGGCGCCATCGATCTGCCCGCCATGGAGGGCTTCGAGCTGGTGCTCGACGACGGCTCCATCACCGCGGTGGACGGCAACACCCTCATGGCGATCTTCGCCGACCTCGCCTACACCGCGCCCACGCCCGTGCCCCCCGCGCCCCTGCCCCACAAGGCCGGCCTCTCCAGGGTGCGCACCGACGCCGCCATCGCCGGGCGGCACCTGCCGCCCGCGGGCACGCAGATCGACACCCCGGCCAAGTACCGCGAGCACGGCCCCGCGGTCACCCTGGCCCTGGGAGGCTTGGCCCCCGACGGCTCCGCCGCGCCCCTGGAGTGGCAGTACCGGGTCAACGGCGGCTTCTGGTCGCTGTACACCGACGCGCCGGTGGTGCTGCTGCGCCGCCCGGAGTTCTTGCTGCAGGGCGTCCACGAAATCGACGTCCGCGGTCGGGTCAAGGGCCAGCCCCGCACCGTGGATCGCGAGCCGGTGACCCTGCGCTTCCGCGTGGACACCGTGGCCCCGCGGCTCACCCTGCCCGGGTCCCCCTCCGACGGCGTCTCCACCCGCCCCTCCGGCGGCGTCACCACGCTGCTGGCACGCGACAACCTCACCACCCCCGAGGCGCTGCAGCTCCGCTACCGCGTGGGCCAGGGCCACTGGAGCGACTGGGTCACCGGCCTCGACGCCTTTACCCTGCCCCAGAGCCTGCGCGGCCCCTACGCCGTGCAGGTCCGCGACGAGGCCGGCAACACCACCACCGCCACGGGCGGCGCCCCGGTGGTGGGCCTCTACGGCCGGGTGACCACCCCGCCGTCGGAAAACAGCT
Source organism: uncultured Myxococcales bacterium (assembly GCA_964346625.1). GTDB lineage: Bacteria > Myxococcota_A > Polyangia > HGW-17 > JAJRWW01 > CAYFWA01. Next base: position 1,815 of record CAYFWA010000598.1, on the reverse strand, counting down.
GCGGGGGCTGCCGCCAGTCCGAGTCCCCCGGCGCCGCCGGCGCCCCCGGCGCCACCTGGGGCCTCTGCGGCCTGCTTCTGCTGGGCTGGATCGGCCTGCGGCGCCGCCGCCACCCGTCCCGCCAGGACGGTGCGCCCCGCGCCCAGACCGCGGCGCCGGATAACGATGAACCGAGGGTGGGGGTGAAGGAGGTCGGACCGCGCTCACGCGGCGCCCCTTTTACCGTGCTCCTGGCGCTGACCATGGCCACCGCCGGCGGCGCCCACTGTGACTGCGGGAAAAACACCGGCAACGAGCACTGCCCCGACGCCGGGCCCCAGGATCTCATTTGCGAAAACGAATCCGAGCTGCCCTGCGACCCGTCGGAGATGACGCCCCTCGAGCCGGTGACCCTGGACGCCACCAACAACTGCGAGCCCATCCCGGTGATGTGCGAATGCCCGGACCTCGAGGCCCTGGATCCGGGAGACTTCGGGCGCTTTTTGTCCATCGACGCCCGCGACGGCCTGGTGGTGGTCTCCGGCTACTCGGATCGCTTCGGCGACCTGGTGGTCTCCACCCTCGACGGCACCGCCCCGGTGCCCGAGTCGGTGGACGGTGTCCCGGAGGACGACTACGACTTCGACCCCGAGGGCTACCGCGGCGGCATCACGGATCGCGGAGACGACGTGGGCACCTTCACCTCGGTGGCCATCCAGAGCGATCAGACCATCGCCGTGAGCTACGTGGACGAGGAGACCGGCGCCCTGCGCTTCGCCCAGGGCAGCCCCGGCGACTGGGCCATCCACGAGGTGGCCGCCCCGCCCGCCGAGGGCGCCTGGACCTACTACACCGCCCTGCAGCTCGACGCGGCCGACGTGCCCGCCATCGCCTACATGGTCACCGGACTGCCCGATCCGAGCACCCCCGGCGGCTTCGTGGGTCAGCTCCGCTACGCCATCGCCAGCTCCGCGGCCCCCGCCGGCGCGGCGGACTGGAGCGTCGGCGTGGTGGACCAGGTTGCCGTGCCCTGCGGCGGCTTCTGTGAGAGCGACCAGGTATGCGTGGCCGACACCTGGACCTGCCAGCCCGAGGACAACACCTGCGCCCAGCCCTGCGCCGACGGCGAGGCCTGCGTGGGCGGAGCCTGCGTGGCCGAGTACGCGGAGCCCTCCTGGCTGGATCACCCCGAGGGCCTCGGCCTCTACGTGCACGCCGGCCGCCTATCGGACGGCGCCCCGGTGCTCGCCTACCACGACCGCACCCTGGGCCTGCTCCGCATGGCCGTGGGCAGCGCCACCGGCGACGCCTCGGACTGGACCCCGGTCACCCTGGAGGGTGACGAGCACACCGACATCGGCCTGTACGCCTCCCTGGTGGTGGACGCCTCCGACGTGCTGCACGTGAGCTACACCGACGCCGTGCGCGACGAGCTTTTGTACCTGCAGGCCGACACCACCGGCGCCGTGCTGCTGCGCGAGGTGGTGGACGACGGCTTCCGCCCGGTGGGCGGCCCCGCCGAGGGCCACCACGTGGTGGGCCTGGACTCCACCCTCTTCGTCGACTCCGGCGGCGCCCTCCACGTGCTCTACCAGGACGGCACCACCGCCGATCTGTGGCACGCCACCCGCAACGGCCCCGACGACTGGTCCATCGAGCCCCTGGAGACCGGTGACATCGGCTACGGCTTCTTCATCGACGTGGCCCGCGACACCGACGGCTCGGTCTGGGTGGCCGAGTACCTCTACGACCGCGCCGCCGACGAGATCAACCGCCTCAACGTCTGGCCCTTCTGACTCGAGTCTGAGCCCCGACCCCGACCCCGACCCCGCTCCC
>CAYFWA010000597.1:2375-4787 GCA_964346625.1 uncultured Myxococcales bacterium | reverse complement strand
CCCAGCGCATCCGGCGCCCCCAGCGCCCCCGGCGCCCCCAGCGCATCCGGCGCCCCCTGCGCCCCCAGCGATCGCGCGTCGCCCCCGACCCCCGCTCGACCCGCCGCGGCGCTGCCGCCCGGCCGGCTGGGCCTGCTGCAGATCTCGCTGGTCCAGCTCGGGCGCCTGGTGCCCGACCTGGTGCGAGACGAGGACCTGCCCGACGCGCCCGCGGGCGCCCTCACGCTGCACTGGGGCGTGGACGCGGCCCGCCACCAGGTAGACCTCGGCCTGGACATCCCGGTGCGCCACCTGGCGGCCAGCGCCGCCCTGTGGAACGCCCTCACCCGCCGGCTTCAAGGCGGCGAGGCCGGCGCCCTGCCCGCCTGGCTCGGCCAGGGAGAAGAGGTCCCCGACGCGCTTTGATTCCGGGTAACCGTTCAGGGGTCTCGTAGGACCGAAAACATGATCGGCGTTGATGGAGGTTCTTCCATCGGATGGGGACATCCCATGGCGAAGGCAGGCCGATCTCGCGAGAGAGCCGCGCCAGCAGGTTCCCCGCCGCGCGCACCTCTCCGTGCCCTTCCACCAACGCATAGCCCTTGCCCACCTAGGCTCCCCCTTCCAGCGGGAGACGGGTCTGCTGACGCAGGCCCTCAGTGATCATGAGCTCGCCGAGGGACATCAAGCCCTCGCGGACCGTGTTTCGCTGGCGCTCGTCCATGGGCGCCACCGTGGTGACGCCGTCGGCACGCTGGACCACCCAGACATCATCGGCGTTCATGAGGTCCAGCAGCTCCGGGCTGTGGGTCGTTACCAGGAGCTGGCTCCGGGCGCTGGCCTGTTTCAAGTAGTCGAAAAGAAGCGGCAGCGCCCCCGGGTGCACGGTGAGCTCCGGCTCTTCGATCCCGATCACCGGCAACGGCGGCTCCTGCAGCAACGCCGTGAGGATGCCCGCGAAGCGCAATGTGCCATCGGACTCCTGGACCGCATCGAACCACTTCTTTTTTCGCTTCGCGGTGCGGTGGTGGAACTGGGCCACGAGATAGCTGGCGGCCGGGGTCACGCGGACGTCGTCGATGTCCCCGGAGAGGCGCTCGAGGGCGGCGACCAACTCGGGCTTCCAGGTGTCTTTGGGTTGATCGCGTAAGATGGAGACCCAGTTATCTCCGTGGCGCTGCATGGGCTTGGTCTGGTTGTATCGCTGTGGCTGCGCGAGGGTGTCGGGATAAATCGCGTAGATCGCCATGCGGCGTAGGGCCTGATACAGGGGCTTGAAGCGTTCGTCTCCACCGATGGCGGGCAGGGTCAGGGTCGCCTCGTCCACATTGGGCTGTAATCCGTGGGGGCCCTCGATCCACTCGCCGCCCTTCACCAGAAAGCTTGCGTGATGCTGGGCGTCGGGTCCCGTGACCTTCGCCTCCTCATGACGGATCCGGTACTCTTCCTGACGATCACCGGTCAACGAGAAGGCGTACACCCCCTGGCCCGCCGGCAGGCCGATCTCCAATCGGAACTCGACGTTGAAGGGGTGTCCGCCGCTCCAGCGGCGGATGGCCGCGATGCCGTGCCGCTGGGTGATGGCGCCGGCAAGGCCCATCTCCATGGAGTCCTTCACGAACAGCAGCGCGTCCACCAAGTTGCTCTTACCCGATCCGTTCTGGCCCACCAGGGCGGTGAGATCACCGAACCGAATGCGGATGTTTTCTCCGAGGCTCCGGAAGTTGGACACCGTCAGCTCGTGGATCATGGGTCGGTCCTCTGCCCCTCCCGTTGGGGACTCTTCCATTCGTACCTTCAGCCCGGAGGTGGCGTCCAGTCCAGTCAACCCACTCCGCCCACTTCGCCCACTTCGCCCACTGCGCCCAGTCCCGGCTTCCCGGTGAAACGCTCACCGCATCTGTCCGCTACCGACCATAGAGCTTGACGAGGTGGCGCGCCTCCTCGAGGGCGGCGCGGATCCGGGCCGAGTCTGGCGCGCGGCTCAGGGCCTGCTCGAAGGAGCTCACGGCGGCGGAAAAGTCCTGGCGCCGCAGCTCCGCCTTGCCCAGGTTGTAAAACTGGCGCGCCTGAGGGTCGTGCACGCCCTCGGCAGCGCCCGCCCCGGCCCCGCCGCCTCCCGAAGCGGCCCGCACCTGCTGCAGCGCCTGCTCGGCGGCCTCGGGGTCGTAGCGCACCTGACCCCGGGAAAGCAGCAGATCGTAGCCCGCCCGGCTCTCGGGCTGGCTCAGCACGCGGTAGGCCTCGGCCACCCGCTTGTAGACCGCGCCGATGCGCTCGCGCAGCTCGCGATCCGGCAGGCTGTAGAACCGATCGGGGTGCAAAAGCAGCGCCCGCTGATGGTACGCCTGCCGGATCTCGGGCTCGGGGGCGTCGGGGGCCACCCCGAGCAGGTTGTAGGCCGACAGCACGTCCAGGTCGGCGTGCACGCGA
>CAYFWA010000597.1:1216-2275 GCA_964346625.1 uncultured Myxococcales bacterium | reverse complement strand
GCGCGGCTCCCCGGCCGACGACGGCGCCTCGCTCACGGGCCCGCCCGGGAGCTGATACTCCCCCTCGGCTTCGGTGGGCACGAGCTGCGAGCGCTTGCCCTCGCCGGCGGCGCCCCGCAGCTTGATGGTGGCCTGCTGGGCGTGACCGGTCTCCTCGTCGGAGGCCTGGACCTTGAGGATGCCGTTGGTGTCGATCTCGAAGTTGACGTCCACCTGGGTCTCGCCCCGGGGCGCGGCCTTGAGCCCCGACAGATGCAGCTCGCCGAGCACGGTGTTGTCCTCGAAGCGCCGCGACTCCCCCTGGCAGATGCGGATGGTCACCTCGGTCTGGCCGTCGCGGCTGGTGGAAAACCGCTTGGTCTGATCCATGGGCACCGGCGAGTTGCGCGGGATGATGATCTGCGTGTAGCCCCCCACGATGGCGATGCCCAGCGAAAGCGGGGTGACGTCCAGCAAAAGCGGCCGCGCCGGCCCCGGTGCGGGGGCGGGGGCGGGCGCGGCCGGAGCAGGGGCCGACGCCGACGCCGACGCCGACGCCGACGCCGACGCCGACGCCGACGCCGACAACGACGCCGACGCCGACAATGACCCCGGCGTCCCCGGGGCGGGTTCGCCCACCGGAGGCGGCCCCGGCGCCGGCCCGCCCAACGGAGGCGGCCCCGGCGCCGGCCCGCCCAACGGAGGCGGCCCCGGCGCCGGCCCGCTCGCAGGGGACGGCCCCGCGCCAGGGGACACCCCGGCCGGAACCTCCTCGAGATCGAGCTCGATGCCCGGCTCGTCCCCAGACGCCGCGCCAAAGCCTCGCGCCGGTGGGGCCGCCGGCGTCAGCGGCGAAGCCGGTGGCGGCGCAGCGCCGAACCTCTGCGCCGGCGGGGCCGCGGGCGTCAGCGGGGTCGAGGCCGGCGGGGCCGCGGGCGTCAGCGGGGTCGAGGCCGGCGGGGCCGCGGGCGAATGCGGAGTTGCGGTCGGTGGCAGCGCCGCTCCTCCGCCCGGCACCGGCGGCGGCGCCGCTCCTCCGCCCGGCACCGGCGGCGGCGCCGCTCCTCCGCCCGGCACCGG
>CAYFWA010000597.1:0-1116 GCA_964346625.1 uncultured Myxococcales bacterium | reverse complement strand
CGGCGGCGCCCCACCCACCCCGGGCGTGGTCGGCGACGCGGGCAAAGACGCCTCGGCGGGACCGGCCGAGGGCTGCCCCGGCACCTTCACCGGCAGGTCCATCAGGGCCGCGCCCTGGATGGCCGCGCCCAGGGCTACCACCTCGTCGGGGTTCACCGTGGCCAGCGGAGTGCGGGCGAAGTAGCTGTGCACCGAGGCGCGCACCAGGGGCACGCGGGTGGTGCCGCCCACCAGCACCACCTCGTCCACGGCGTTGGCCCGCATGCCGGCCAGCCGGAAGGCCTCGTCGCAGATCTCGAAGGTGCGATCCACGAGCGCCTCGGCCATCTCCTCGAACTCGGCGCGGTCCAGCTCGAGCTCGAGGTCCAGGGGCTTGCCCGAGGGGCCGTAGGCGATCTCCTCGATCTGCACCTCGGCGCGCTGCTTGGTGCTGAGCTGCACCTTCACCTGCTCGGCCACCGATCGCAGCCGCTCCAGCGACGCCTCGTTCTGGGTCAGATCGTAGCGGTTCTTTTCCAAAAAGAGGTGCACCATGTGCTCGGCGATGACCTCGTCCAGATCGTTGCCGCCGAGGTAGGTGTCCCCCGCCGTGGCCCGGACCTCGTAGACCTCGCCGTTGATCTCCAGGAGGGTCACGTCGAAGGTCCCGCCCCCGAAGTCGTAGACCAGCAGGCGTTTTTGCAGCCCCTGGCCAAAGCCGTAGGAAAGCGCCGCGGCGGTGGGCTCGTTGAGGATCCGCAGCACGTCGAGCCCGGCGTTTTCCCCGGCGGTCAGCGTGGCGGAGCGCTGGGCGTCGTTGAAGTTGGCCGGCACGGTGATCACTGCCTTGCTCACGCTCTGGCGCAGGGCGCGCTCGGCGATGATCTTCATGTGATGCAGCACGAAGGCCGAGACCTCGGGCACGCTGAGCTCCTGGCCCCGCGCCCCCACCACCACCTCCCCGTCCTCCCCTTCGGCCACCTGATAGGGCACCTTGGCCTGGTAGTCCTGCACCGCTGGATCGGCATAAGGCCGGCCGATGAGCCGCTTGGCGCCGAAGATGGTATTCTCGGCGTCCACCAGGCGCCGCCGCTTGGCCTCGTGGCCCACCAGCATGGACCCCGACGGGTGAAAGGA
>CAYFWA010000596.1:2982-4796 GCA_964346625.1 uncultured Myxococcales bacterium | reverse complement strand
GGCCTCCCCGGCCTCCCCGGCCTCCCCCAACCCCGACGACGACACCACCACCGCCATCAACGAAGCCACCGCCACCGGCGCCGGGGACCCGTCGCGCCGCGCGCCGCGACCCTCCGCCCCGGGCGCGGCCCCGGTGTCCCGCGCGCAGAGCCCTCAGGACGGAAAAGGAGAGCCCCGATGACCGAGCCTGAGCCAAACGAGCCGACCGCTGCCACCGTATTGATCGTCGACGACGAGGCGCCGCTGCGCTACACCCTGCGCGCCATCCTGGAAGAGGAGCCGGGCATCGCGGTGCTCGAGGCCGCCGACGGCGCCGAGGCCCTGCACCGCATCGACGAAGAGCCCGTGGACCTGGTGCTCACCGACCTGCGCATGCCGCGGCTCGACGGCATGGGCCTGCTCGACGAGCTGTCGCGTCGCCCCGGCGCCCCCCGGGCCATCATGATCACCGCCTACGGCTCGGAGCGGCTGGCCGTGGAGGCCATGAAACGCGGCGCGCTGGACTACTTCGCCAAGCCCTTCGAGGCCGAGGAGATCCTCCGGGTGGTGCGCCGCAGCCTCGAGACCGTGCGCCTGGCCGGCGAAAACCGCGCCCTACGGGCGGCCTTTTCCCTACGCCAGACCATGGTGTTCAACTCGGAGCCCATGCGGCGGGTGGCCGCCCTGGTGGAGCGCGCCGCCCCGCGCGACGTGACGGTGCTCATCACCGGCGAGAGCGGCACCGGCAAGGAGCTGGTGGCCCAGGCCCTGGTGCGCGCCTCGGGCCGCGCCAAGGCGCCCTACGTGCGGTTCAACTGCGCGGCCCTGCCCCGGGAGCTGGCCGAGGCGGAGCTGTTCGGCCACAAAAAGGGCGCCTTCACCGGGGCCAGCCGCGAGCGCGCCGGCCTGTTTCGCGAGGCCGACGGCGGGACGCTGCTGCTCGACGAGATCGGCGAGCTCGATCCCCTCACCCAGGGCAAGCTGCTGCGGGTGCTGCAGGAAGGCGAGGTGCGGCCCGTGGGCGACGATCGCACCTTGGCGGTGGACGTGCGCCTCATCGCCGCCACCAACCGCGATCTGGGCGCCGAGGTGGAGGCCGAGCGGTTTCGCCAGGACCTGTACTACCGCCTCAACGTGGTGCGCATCGAGGTCCCGCCGCTGCGCGAGCGGCCCGAGGACGTCGTCCCGCTGGCCGAGCACTTCACCGAGCGCTTCGGCGAGCGCTACGGCCTGCCCGGCATCCGGCTGTCGGACCGCGTGCTCGCCCGGCTGCAGGACCACCCCTTCCCGGGCAACGTGCGGGAGCTGGCCAACACCGTGGAGCGCCTGGTGGCCCTGGCCGACGGCCCGGTGGTGGACGAGGAGCCCTTCGCCGCCGATCCTGGCGTCGATCCGGCCGCGCTCGGATCGGCCGACACCACGCCCGGAGCCGGCGCGGCGGGCTCCACCGCCGCCGCCGCCGCGCCGGGAGCCGCCGCTGGCGCTAGCGCTGGCGCGGCGGGGGCCCCGCTGCCGCTCAAGGAGCGGGTGGCCGTGTTCGAGCGGGGCCTCATCGCCGCCACGTTGCGCCGCACCGAAGGCAACCAGTCCGAGGCCGCCCGCCAGCTCGGCGTCAGCCGCGTCACCCTCATCGACAAGATCAAAAAGTACGGCCTGCGTTCGAGTGGCTGAGGGCTCTGGCAACGACCCTGCAGTGTCAACCACTCCGTTTTCAGCCCATGACGGGCCCCTTCCAAATGCTTGACGCTAGCTGCAGATAGATGGTTAGATCATCAGATAGAAAGGCTGACCTGGTGCGAAGAGCTGTCCAGGGCTCGGAGGAGGATACCATGTCT
>CAYFWA010000596.1:0-2882 GCA_964346625.1 uncultured Myxococcales bacterium | reverse complement strand
CGCGTCTGTCTCGCGTCTGTCTCGCGTCTGTCTCGCGTCTGTCTCGCGTCTGTCTCGCGTCTGTCTAGTGTTACTATTTCTCATCGTATCCGCAGACGAGCCCGCAGCCCAGCCGGCCCCGTGCGAGTGCGATCCACAACAGGTTGACAACTACCGCTACTGGCTGCAGTCGCTGCCAGGACTCACTCCGATTTTTCGACGCGAGCGCGTGCCTGATACTTTCAGTTGGGGGGCGAAGGACGAAGACGGACTCGTGGTGAACTACATCGGGCTGTCTTCCGCCCAGTTCGGGGGCGAGTGTTGGCTCACGGCCGACGTCCACGCCCTCCAGATCATCGCGGCCTACGAGGCGGTGCATCGCTTCGGATACAGCGTGAGCCTGTCCCTCACGGATCGCAGCATCTGGTTGAACAACATCACCTGGTGGGAGTGCGCGGTCAAAGAGGACCTGCCTGGCGTGACACCCACGGATCCGGGTTACTACCCCGACTACTCGGTGTCGCGCTGGCACAACGCGAGCTACACCGAGCACTTCGGCTACGTGGAAAGCTGCATCGACCCGGTCTCGGGCAGCTCGTCCTGGCCGAGCAAGCGAGGCTGCGGAGTATGTGACCACTATCGGTTGACCCCGGCCTCCCAGCAGCCCGGGTGGGGGAGCTGTAGCTGGATTCAGGCGCAGCATCCAGACGCTGCGCTGCTGTACCGCTCCGGTGGGAAGGACTTGGTCGACATGAGCGACTTCCACCCGGAGCGCAACAGCCAGGGCATCGTTCCCTGGGGCCAGCCGGGGTTCGTGTACGACTACGACGCCATGCTCGAGGAGCTCGCCCAGTATATCTACGAGTACGGGCCAGTGGTCAGCTCGACGTACATCGACCCGGCAGTGGGCTGGCCCCCTTCGGCGGCAGATCCGCAGGTCGAGGTGTGCTTCAACCCAGCGGGCGTACCGAGCATCAACCACTGGGTCGTGCTCGTGGGCTACGATCTGACCGCGGGCACCGTCACGGTGCAAAATAGCTGGCAGGGGGGCGTCAGAGACCTGCACGTGCTCGATTTCGCATCCCTGGCTCAACCGACCCAGCTCGGCGGATGTGGCCTGGGCTGGGGCAGCTACTACTACCCCGATGGCGCGAAAACACCCTTCGCCCTCGAACCGGCCACGGCGCCGGGTTCATTGCCGCCGCTGCGCTGCGACATCGATGGAGACGGGGTGGACGGCTACGCGCACAGCTACCTGGTGGACAACTGCGTCTTTACTCCCAACCCGTTGCAGCTCGATGAGGACGGAGATGGTCTCGGCGACGCCTGCGACAACTGCCCCGTCACTGCCAACCCTGGTCAGGCGGACACGGACGCGGACGACGTCGGCGACGCCTGCGACGGCTGCCCGGCCGTCCCGAACCAGACGCAGGTGGACACGGACGGCGACGGCGTCCAGGACGCTTGCGACGGGTGCCCCTCCGACCCGGACCCAGGGCAAGCAGACCTGGACGGAGACGGCATCGGCGACGTCTGTGATGAGGACCAGGACGGAGACGCGGTTGCCGATTCGTTCGACTGCGCCCCGCGAAACCGCTGCCTCGGGCCGGACCTGGATCGAGACACGGTGTGCGATTCCTGGGGCGTGCATCCGGACACGGGCCTGACCTGCGATCTGGCGAGCTGTCATGACGACTGCGAGCTGCTGCTCGCCCAGCTCGGGGCGGCCAGCTTCGATCGCCAGGCCTGCGACGCGCAGTGCGAGCGGGCCACCGACCCCGACAACTGCGCCCCGACCGACCCGGCCACCGATCCCTACTGCCAGGAGGTCCACACCGCGTGCCTCGACGAGGACCCGCAGACCGGGTGCGACCCGGACCAGGTCCTAAAGTGCGCCATGCGCTACGCCAACCCGCTGCAGGATGACACCTTCGGCGTGGCGGGCGTCGGTGACAAGTGCGAGACCGGCATCGGCAGCCTGTCGCTCACGCCGGCCTACGATGGTACTCTCTCGGTGGGAAGCGGCCTGCCGCTCAGCCTAGCCTGCGACAGCTACGGCAACCGCTATACGGTCTCCATGAGGCTTTGGGGCGGAGACGTGGTGGAGGACGCGGGCGGACGTCCCCGCTATCAGCCCGTGGATCGCACCGCCGTGGAGGTGGGCGCGTGCGCCTGTCCGCCCGGGGACGACGATGGCTGGGATTCGGACTGCATAGACCAGGACTGCCCCTACCGCAACGAGCGGAACCAGTACTTTCAGATTGCCTGGAACCCCCTCCAGGCTCCCGAGATCGAGGCCCAGCGCCCACACCCGGAGTTCCCCTGGGTGGACATCGACCGCTACCCGGTCTACTGCAGCGGGGGCCCGGGCTCGGGCTGCGACACCCCGCACCAGGTGGCCGACACCGAGGGGCTGGTCTACGGCCGGCAGATGCCCTTTACCCCGGACGCCCAGCGAAACCGCCACCGGCTCACCTGGAGCTGGCCCGAAGCCAGGCAGTTCCCGGGGATGACCACGTCGGTGGACTACTCGCATCGCCACGCCAACGATTACAAGACCACGCGGCTGCGGGCCGTGTGGGCCGACTACAGCGACCTGGCGACCGATCCCGAGCGCTTTTACGACGAGCTGCTGGTGCGCAGCGTGCCCGAGCCGCTGCGGCCGACCACGCAGAACTGTGTGGGCGAGACCTACCTGGGCCCGGCGTTTTTGTTCGCCCGCATCCCGGGCATCGCCGACTACTGGCCCGACGACCGGAGCCGGGCCGGGCGCCCGCCGGCGGGCTGGCTGCTCGGCCACGACGCCGTCGCCGGGCGGGTGCTGCTGTATCGGCTGGGCGCCGAGACGCTTCAGCTCGAGGGCTTGCAGGAGGTCGTGGCCCCGGCGGGCGTGGAGCTGGCCG
>CAYFWA010000595.1:0-4800 GCA_964346625.1 uncultured Myxococcales bacterium | reverse complement strand
GGCGCGAGCCGTCCCCCGGGCGCGAGCCGTCCCCCGGGCGCGAGCCGTCCCCCGGGCGCGAGCCGTCCCCCGGCTCTCGCGCGGGTATCCTGCGCCTGCGCGCGGGTATCCTGCGCCTGCGCGCGCCCCGCAGGGCGCCAGGGCGCCCCTGGCTGACGCTGCGCCTCTGGCTCCAATCCGACGCTACGGTCCGCCTGGACCTGCCTGCCGGCGCAAACACGCTCGGGCGTCAACCGCGTAACGTGCGCGCCGGGGACGCGGTGGGGATCCTCTGGTCGGGGGGCCGCGACGGAGGCGGGCAACCCGCCCCGCGGCGGCTGTCCTGGATCACCATTCGCCGGGTGTCGCCCCGCACCGGCCGGATCGTCGTGACGGATCACGGCACCGCGGTGAGCCGGGCGGCGCCGACGGCCTTCGCCCGGACCCTCGACGCCCTGGGGCTCATCCGCCCCCCCGGAGCGGACGACGGCGCGCTGCGCGCCGGAACCCGGCGGCCGGCCGACTTCGCCCGCGCCGCCCTGCGGGAGGCCGAGGCGGTGTCGCGGTTCGCGGGCTGGCTCGGGCGCGGCGATCGATTCGACCTGGCCCTGATCTACCTCGGCGCGGTGGATGCCCTCGGCCACGCGCTGCTGGCCTCTCGCGACCGTCCCGAGCTGGAGGCCTGGGAGGTGCGGGCGTATCACCGCGCCCTGGAGACGGCGATGCGCGCCCTGGATCGTCGGCTGGGCGCCCTGGTGGACGCCCTAGAGCCTCACCGCACCCGCATCCTGCTCGCCTCGGATCACGGCCTGGCGCCGGTGACCGTGGACGTGAGCCTGCGGGCCGCGCTGCACCGGCTCGATCCGCGCTTCCGGGTGGTGACCTCCGGCGCGGCCGGCCTCGTGCACCTGCCCCGAGGCCTGCGCGCTTCAGAGGTGGCGGCGGTACTGCGCGGGCTGCGGGTGCAGGGGCGCGCGGTGTTCGCCCCGGGCGGGGTGACCCTCGTGGAGGGGCGCCCCGTGCGCACCGGGGGACGGCTGAGCTGGGGCCCCGCCCTGGCGCGGCTGGGCCTGCCCCCAGACACGGCAGACCTGCTGGTCCAGGCGACGCCGGGCTTTTCCCTCAGCCACCGCCGCCGCACCCGGCTGACGGCCTGGCCCCGGGTGATGGCCACCCACGGCCACCGCGCCGACCTGCCCGTCATGGCCGGCGTGCTGCTGGCGAGCGGCCCAGGGCTCGCGCGCCGGGGAGACCTCGGCCCGCTGCAGATCACCGAGGTGGCCGCGCTGGTCAGCCAGGCCGCCGGGATGGCGCCGCCGCGCCAGGCCGCGCCCGCCCCCGTGAAGCTGTGGCAACGCGCGCCAAGCCTGGATGCTCACCGGGAGCCCGCCGCAAAGCAGGCGCGAAGCCACGCCCACCTCGACCCCCACGACCGCCACCGCCGCCACGGACCCCAGGGCCACCTACGACCCCAGGGCCGCCTACGACCCCAGGGCCGCCTACGACCCCAGGGCCGCCTCGGCCGCCACGGATCCACTGGGGATCATGATACAACGCCAGCAGGGCCCGCCGCCGTGCTATCCCAAGTTGCCCCTCTACCATGGTTAGACCCCAAAAAGAAAAATCAACAGTGAATCCAGTGAGCTCATTAACCAACAGGTCTAGCGTGAAACACGGCCTCGACTTCACGTATTTACGTGATACACTGTTTTACGTGAAGCGACAGAACGTCACCCTCTCGATCCCGAAGGATCTGCTGCGACAGGCCAAGCACCTGGCGGTGGAGCGCGGCACGTCCCTGTCGGGGTTGCTCGCCGATTGCCTGCGGCGCGTGGTGCAGGAGGATCAAGGCTACCGGCAAGCTCAGCGCCGGCTGCTCGAGCGACTGGAGGAGGGCTACGACCTCGGCACTCGAGGCCGCGTCCCGTGGTCCCGCGACGACCTCTACCATCGGGGCGCACCGGACGGCGTGCGGCGAGGCACCACGGAGCCCGTCCCGACCAGCGGAGACGACCCGTGAGCACCGGCGAGGTCGATCGAGCGGCGCGCCCTCCCGCGTGGGATGACGATGACCGCGGCGAATTCGTCGACACCAACATCCTCGTGTACGCCCACGACTCCAGCGCCAACGGGAAGCGGCGGCGGGCCGCCGCGCTCATCGCCCGCCTCGCCCGCGAGCAGCGTGGGCTGCTGAGCGTCCAGGTCCTGATGGAGTTCTACGTCACCGTGACACGCAAGCTCGATCGCCCCCTGCGGTCCGCGCTGGCGGCCGACATCGTCACGGACCTGAGCACCTGGGAGACCTTCGCGCCCGGGCCGTCCGACATCCTCGAGGCGATCGGCGTGGCGCGCCGATATCAGATCTCGTTTTGGGATGCCCTGATCATTCACGCGGCCATCGCCCAGAACGCCGCAGTGATCTGGTCCGAAGATCTGAGCCACGGCCAGCGCTACGCCGGAGTCACGGTCTGCAACCCGTTTCGAGCCGATCCCGCGGCGTCGGCGGAGTAGCTCGGTTCAGGAAACCACTCAGGAGTCGGTCTGCCAGGCCGACTGCGGGACAGCCGAGCGATCAGCCAGCGGCGGAGGCGGGGCCCGGCGGGCTGGATCCCTGCGCGTGGCCGGCATGGGGGCGATCGGCGGACGCCTTCGCGGGCGGCTCGGAAGGGCGAAAGCCCCGACCCACCACGCGGTAAAAGCGCAGGATGGGCCAGCCCCGCTTCTCGGCCAGGCGCCGCAGCCGCACGTCGGGGTTGGTGGGCTTGGGTGAGCCCACCGCCTCGAGCAGGGGCAGATCGCTGATGGAGTCGGCGTAGGCCGCGGCGTGCTCGGGGCGCTGTCCGTGGTCGGCGAGCCACTGCAGGGCCAGGGTCCGCTTGTTGGGACCGTAGGGCACCGGCTCCACGAAGTCGTCCACGAAGTGCCCGTCCTCGGTCTTCTGCTCGAAGGCGATGACGCCGTCCACCGGCAGCGCGTCGCGGAACCGCTCGAGCAGAAACAAGGAGCTGGCCGAAAGCAGCACCACCTGATCCCCGCGCCGGTGGTGCTCGGTGGCGAGCTCCACGGCGCGCCGGTACAGGGCGGGGCGCACCGCCTCGCGGTAGACGTTTTCCGTGTGGACCTCCACCTCCGAGACGGATCGCCCCACGAACGGGGCGATGGCCTTGCGATAGGTCTCGCGGGCGTCCAGCATCCCCGCCCGGTGCAGCACGTGGTAGCCCAGGGCCTGCACGATGTTCCAGTAGCGGATGTAGCCGGCGCGGCGGAAGGTGTCGAGGGCGAGCAGCCCCGTGGTCCCCCGCAAGATGGTGCCGTCCACGTCGAAAAATGCCGTACCCATGCGCGTCGTCCTCGTGTCCCGGTCACTGCAATCCGAAAGGCTACGCTTTTTTTGTCCCTTTTTCCTCGCAAACGCAATGGGATGCGAGCAGCTCAGGCACTGGCACTGAAGCGCGCAGCCACCACGCGTTCGATGCCCGCGAGGTCGCGGTAAATGGCGGGCTCGCCCTCACTGCCGGCCTCGCGCATCAGGTCCGCCACCGCCGGGGCCTGGCCCGCACCCACCTCGAGCAGCAGCCACCCCCCCGGCGCCAGGGCGCGGCGAGGGGTGGTGGCTACCAGGGTGCGGATCAACCCGAGGCCCTGCTCCTCGGCGAACAGCGCCTCCGGGGGCTCGTGGCCCAGCTCGGGGGCGAGGGTCTCACGCTGCGCGGGGTCTACGTAGGGCAGATTCGCCACCACGGCCTGGAAGGGGAGGGTGTCCTCCGGCAGGGCGTCGAGCAGATCCCCGGCGTAAAACGTCACCGTCACCTCGTTTTGGGCGGCGTTTTCCCGCGCCACCTCCAGCGCCGCGGTGGAGCAATCCGTGGCCACTACGGTGACGTCGGGGCGCTCGGCCGCCAGCGCGATGGCGATGGCGCCCGAGCCGGTGCCCACGTCCAGGACCCGCGGCCGCACCTGCCCGCGCAGCACCTCCAGGGTCTTTTCCACCAGCAGCTCGGTCTCGGGCCGCGGGACGAGCACCCGGGGGTCGATCCTCAGCCGCCGGGACCAGAACTCCTTTTCTTCGATCAGGTGGGCCACGGGTCGCCGCTGGATGCGCGCCGACACCAGGGCCCGGTAGCGATCGCGCTCCTGCGCGCTCAAGGGGCGCTCCAGGTCGGTGTAGAGCATGATCCGCGGGCAGCCCAGGGCGTGGGCCAGCAGCACCTCGGCGTCCAGCCGCGCCGAGTCGATGCCGGCCCGGACGAACCGGTCCCGGGTCCAGCTCATCACGTCGCGGATGGTCCACAGATCCTTCTCCATCACGGCCCCGCCGACCCCCGCGGCGTCCAAGGCGCGGAGACGACGGGGGGACTTTATCCGTTCCGCGAACACGGCACAATGGAGGAAGGGAACCGCGAGCATCGGCGGTCGGCTCAGGGCATCCCCACCCCCGCGATGGCCGTCTGGCAGTGATCACAGCGCCCGTCGGTGAGGTGCAGCGCTCCGAGGCGGAAGCCGTGGCGCTCGATGACGACCTCGCCACAGCCGGGGCAGCGGGTGGACTCGTTGTCGTCGCCCCACAGGTTCCCGGTGTATACGTGGCGAAGCCCTTCGTCTCGCCCCCAGCGGCAGGCGTCGCGCAGCAGCGCGGCCGGCGTGGCCTCGCCGTCGGACATCTCGTGGCTCGGGTGAAACCGGCTCAGGTGCCACGGGATGTTCGGATCCAGCTCCGCCAGGAAGGTGGCGATGGAGCGCAGGGCCGCCTCGTTGTCGTTGAGGCCGGGCACCGATGATGGTAACGAGCCATTCGCCTCCCTCGACCGCTATGGCGTGGCC
>CAYFWA010000594.1:0-4804 GCA_964346625.1 uncultured Myxococcales bacterium | reverse complement strand
TCCACCGAAACCGGGAGGATGGCGCCGTCCAGCCCGAAGTGGGCGTCCATCTCCGGTGGAGCCGAGACCACGGTGGCGTCCTCGGGCTCCTCGTCCGCTCCCGGTGCCATCGACCCCCAGTCGGAGCCGGCCCCACCGACCCCAGCGGCCCCCGCCGCTTTGCTCGCCGCCCCCGCCCCGCCCGGCGCGGCGGGGGCCTGGGTTTCGCCGCCGCCGGGCTCCTCGATGCTCAGGAGGCTGTGGGTGCTCAGCGGCAGATACTCCTGCGCGCTCATGAGCCGATCGTCGCCCAGCTCCGCGGTGCCCAGCTCCGCGGTGCCCACCTCCGAGCCGGGTCCGCCGAGATCAAAGACACGCTTGGACTCGGCGAGCTTGAGTACGCGCTCGGCCACCCCCCGCACCCGCCCCACGGTGAACTGGGGGGCGTAGTCGTAGAGAAACTGCTGCAGCTCGCTCTGAAGCTCGTGGGCCGTGGGATAGCGATCCTCGGCGCGACGGGCCACCGCCTTCATGACGATCTGGTCGAGGGCGGGCGGGATGTCGGGCCGCACGGTGGAGGGAGGCGCGATCTCGGCCCTGCGCACCTTGTCCAGCAGCACGCCGATGTCCTCGTCGAGATAGAGCATCTGGCCGATCAGGGTCTCATAGAGCACCACCCCGGCCGAGAAGATGTCGGTGCGATGATCCACGGTGTCGCCCCAGGCCTGCTCGGGCGACATGTAGTAGTACTTGCCCTTGATCACGCCCACCGCGGTCTGGCGCGCGCGCACCGTGGCCTTGGCGATGCCGAAGTCCGCGAGCTTCACCTCTCCGGCGCGCGACAGCAAGATGTTCTGCGGGCTGATGTCGCGGTGGATGATGTGCAAGGGCCGGCCGGCCTGGTCCCGGCAGCGGTGAGCGTAGTCGAGCCCCGCGCAGACCTCGTGGGCGATGTAGGCCGCCACGGCGATGTCTAGCATCTGTCCGGCCTCGGTGAGGGTCCGCATCACCTGATACAGGTCGGCGCCGTCCACGTACTCCATGGCGATGTAGTGCACGTCGCCGATGCGCCCGAGGTCGAAGATCTGCACGATGTTGGGCTGGGTGAGGTGGACGATGATCTTCGCCTCCTCCACCAGCATCTCGATGAAGTGCTCGTCCTCGGCGTAGTTGGGGTGGATCATCTTCAGGGCGACGAACTTCTCGAAGCCCGAGATGCCCATGGCGCGCGCCAGATGGATCTCGGCCATGCCCCCCACGGCGAGCTGCCGCACGAGCTGATAGGGTCCGAACCGATCCCCTGCGCGCACTGCCCCGCCCGGACTGCTCACGGTCGTACTCCCGCCCTCAATAATCGGTGTCGCTGTCCACCTCCGGCCGACCCGGGTGCACGAAGACGCTGATGGCACCCGGCGACCGCGCCGCGCCGCCCCGTTTGGCAAACAGGGCGATGGCCTCGGTGGCAATCCCCGGGGCGATGTTGATGATGAACTCGCGGGCGCGGCTGGCGATGAGGTAGAGCCCCAGGCCCGCCCCCAGGGTCTTCCCGTCGATCTGTTGCCGGCTGTGCAGACACTTGTGGATGTAGCGCAGCACGGTCTCCTTGGTGAGGGTCCCAAAGCGATCCCGCACCGAGATGCCGAAGTACTGCTCGCTCACCAGGTACCGAATCGACACGGGGCGAGGGCTGTCCAGATCCAACCGCTCCTTGGGATTGACGTTGGCGAACATCGGGCGGCCGTACTCGTCCACCGGCGCGTTGTACAAGGCGTTCATCAGCAGCTCCTCGCACACCTGCGCGATGTTCTGCCGGACCTGCCTCCGCACCTTGGACTCCTCGGCAAAGGAGGTGATGCGATCGATGGCCTCGGAGCGCCCGCGGTAGTTCTGCAGCCGGAGATAGCGGACATCGGCGTCGTGCACGTACTTCTCGATCCCGAAGATGTCTCCCGACAGCAGCTTGTTGGCCGTGGTGGCGAGGCGGGTGGCTCCCCGCTCACCGTTTTGCTGAATCACGTGATTGCAGCGGGGGTCCGCCACCAGGTAGGCCATGGTGGCCAGGTCCGTGCCCTCGGGGACGATGGCCACGAGCTGCGCCTTGTCGTGCACCTTCTCGAGCAGGGCCCGCAGCTCCTTGCGATCGGCGCCGAAGGCAAAAAAGATCAAATCGTGTGGCAGTGGCTCCGGCGGGAGAAAGCTGACGCCAATCATCCGGTCGGGCTTGAGGCCCAGCCCCACCAGTCGCGTTTCGATGGGCTCCAAGACATCGGCCGAATCCGCTATGACAATGGTCTTGACGTTGTGCTCCACGGTGCAGTTCCTACGCTGTTGCTCTCGAATCGTACCCGATCGCCCGACGGACGTCGCGAGCGCGCCAGACTCCGCGCCACCCCCTCTCGCTACCCCGAGCTGTCCATAGTACCACAGACCCCCCGGGGCAGTGTCCCGTAGTTCACGAAAAAATTCATGATAGTGGGGCGCGAGTGGGCGGAAGGAAATGCCGCCCCGGGGAGTCCGGCGCGCCGGTCCCCGGGGCGGGCTCGTGGATATCGAGGGAAGGCGAGCGGGAGGGCTGAGCGAGCCGGTGGCTACTTCATGGCCGGCCGCGGCTTGACGCGGATGACCCGGCGCTTGCCCTTGCCCTTGCCCTTGGCCTTGCCCCTGCCGCGGCGGATCCGGATGGCGGGCTTCTTCTTGCCCTTTTTGTCATCCAGGTACACCGGGGAGGTGGCGCCCTTGGCGATGATGGTCTGGTAGACCTTGGCCCGCGGGATCTTCTTTTCGGCCATGAGCTTCTTGGCCGCCGCGATCTCGCGGTCGATCATCTTCTTCATGGTGGCGAAGGGCCGGACGCCCCGGACGTACTTGCCGTTGATGAAGAAGGCCGGCGTGCCCCGGGCCCCGAGCTTCACCGCGATGGCCTGCTGCTGTTTGATCATCTTCTGGAACTTGTGGCTCTCCATGTCCTTTTTGAACTGGTTCAAATTGAGCCCGAGCTCCTTGGCGTACTTGGTGAAAAGCTCCATGTCCATCTTCGGCGCCGGGCGCGGCAGGGCCCGCAGCCACTTGCGGATGTGGGGCATGGGCGGCTTCTTGGAGCACTTCTCGGTGGGGAACAGCTTGTCGTGCATGGCCCAGAAGCCCTTGTCGCCCTTCTGGGCCCAGGCGGCCATGGCGGCCTCGGCCGCCGGCATGGCCTGCCGGTGGAACCGCAGAGGATTGTGGCGGAAAACGAGCCGCACGTCCCGCGGGTAGGCCTTGGTGATGTGGTCGGCGATGCAGGCCGCCCACTTGCAGTAGGGGCACTGGAAGTCGCTCCACTCCACGATGGTCACCAGGGCGTTTTTCGGGCCCTTGCTGACGTCCTTGGGGGTCACCGCTACCTTGTAGATGGCATTGGGGTCCAGCCGGCGCCGCTTGGGCCGCTTGCCCCGCTTGCCCCGCTTGCCCTTGGAGCCCGGCAGGTACTTCACGCGGTTGAGGGCCTTCTTCTGGATGTGGTCGTAGTAGCTCGCCACGGTGACGCCGCCCTTGCCGATGATCTTGTTGGCCTTGTCGATCTGGGCCTTGACCACGGCGGCCACGGTGTCGGGATCACGCCGCCCGCGATATTTCTTCCCGTTGATGATCAAGGTGGGCGTACCGCGCACGCCGATCTTCTGTCCGGCCCGCATGGAGGCCCGCACGACCTTCTGGTGCTTTTTCTCCTTCACCGCCGCGGTGACCTTCTTGGGATCCGCACCCACCTCCTTGGCCCACTTGGCCAGGTTCTCGGTGGTGATGTTGCGGTTGTTGGCGAAGACCTTGTCGTGGAAGGCCCAGAAGGCCTTGTTGCCCTTTTGCTGGAACACCTCCCAGGACGCGATGGCCGCCGGCATGGCCTGCTTGTGGAACCGCAGCGGGAAGTCGAACCACACCAGCTTCACGTCGTTGGGGAACTTCTTGAGCAGCTTTTCATACAGCGGGTTGGTGCGCTTGCACCAGGGGCACTGGTACTCGCTCCACTCGGCGATGACCACCTTGGCGTTCTTGGCGCCCTTGTAGGGCCGGCCCTTGATGTCCACCTTGTAGACCGCGTTGGGGTCCTCGCGACGTCGCTGACGCTTCTTGCGGTCCCGCTGCTTGTCCGCCTGCTTCTTTTTCCCACCGATGCGGAACTTGGCGGTCTTCATGATGTTCCGATAGAGCTGGCCGCGGGCCACGCCGCTTTTGACCAGCTTGCGGGCGTGCTGGATCTCCTGGTCGATGATCTTCTTGAACTGGGCGAAGCTCCGCGCGCCGCGCACGTAGCGGCCGTTGATGAAAAACGACGGGGTGCTGCGGGCGCCCACGCGCTTGAGCTGCTGCTGGTCCTGGCGGACCTGCAGGTGCAGCCGCTTGTTGGCCAGGTCCTTTTTGAGCTTCTCGACGTTCATGCCCACCTGCTTGGCGTACTTGATCAGGTGGGGCTTTTTGAGCTGCTTGGGGTTTTTGAAAAGCAGCTCGTGGTACGGCCAGAACTTGCCCTGCTTCTTGGCCGCCTGGGCGGCCACCGCCGCGAGGCGAGCGTCCCGGTGGCTGCGCAGCGGGTTGTGCATGAACACCACGCGCACCTGCTTGGGATAGGCCTTGCGAATCTGCTTCATGGTGCGCACGGCGCGCGCGCAGTGCGGACACTGGAAGTCCGAGGCCTCGATGATGGTCACCAGCGCCGTGCGGGGGCCCTGGCTGGGGTTGTGGGGCCGGGGGTAGATGCGGTAGCGCTCCACGCCGGCCGCCGCGCGGACGGCGCTGCCCGGGCAGTCACACTCCTTTTCCCCCTTGCTGCCGAAACGCAGCACGAATC
>CAYFWA010000593.1:0-4807 GCA_964346625.1 uncultured Myxococcales bacterium | reverse complement strand
GCGTTCCTACGCTCAGGTTCAACGAAGTGACGCCGATTCGGCGTCACTTCGGCCCTGGTGGGGACGGATCTCGAATTCTTCAATTCGGGGACAGGCCATCCCCGCAGGCGAAGCTCATTTCTTGGAGCCAGGCTGATATTCCCTTGCGTTTTCAGTATGTGCGCTATTAGGTGTAAAAATTTACATATGTGCGAATTGAAGATTTCGAGATCCGTCCCCTCTTCCGTCCCTTCCTGTCGCTGGTCCCCTCTTCCTGCTCCTGCCCTCTTCCTGCTAGTACCAATCTTCGAGCGAGAGCCCGTCCACGCGCCCGAACTCTCGCGTGTTGCGGGTCACCAACACCGCGCGATTCGCCAGGGTCACGCCTGCGATCAGGGTGTCCATGGGGCCGATGGGCGTCCCGACGCCCTCCAGATCCGCCCGCAATCCGGCTGCGGCCCGCGCGGCCTCCAAGTCGAAGGGGAGCACCGTGACCACATCGAGCAGACTGTCGAGCTGCCGGCGACGTTTTTCGCGATGACCGGATTTGGCGATGCCGGTCTCGAGCTCGTAGGCCACCACGGTGGGCACCGCGACCGCCGAAGGGGGGGTAGCGAGCAGGCGGGTCGCAACCGCCCCCTCTCCGCGGAAAAAGTAGATCAAGGTGTTGGTGTCCAGCACGAACATCGCGAGGAGCTCATCTCAAGGTTTGGTCCCACTCAGAGTGGCTCTCGCGGAATGTCACCGCCGCTCGCCTCCCGGATCTGCTCTGCTTCCGGAAAGTCGGGCCACGCGCCGGCGAACTCGGCGACTTCCTTCGGCCAGCTCCGCCGGGTCCGTTCGCGCACGAGACCGGCCAGCCAGGCGCTCATGGACATACCCTCCCGCCTGGCCGCCTCCCGCATCCGCTTCAGGGTCTCGTCATCCAGGTAGATGGTGACCTGGGCCATGGTCGCTCCTTCGGACTTATACTTACAAGTATATGCGAGCCAGCCAAGTCGAGCAACTGGCGCCGGCCCGCTCATTCAGTAGATGGGAGATGGGTGAAGGGCGGTATGGTGGGGACGCGGCGACGGCCACAGCGACGACTGACTCCCCACAACTTGCGCAGACGGTCCCTGCTCACATCACCTTGCGCAGGCGGTAGGCCACCGACTGCACCACGCGCTGCAGCCAGGGGCGCTGGCGCCACTGCTCCAGGGTCACCTCCCGGGCGTGGCGGTGGTCGGTGTCCTCGAGGAACCGCTCGCGCAGGGGCTCGGCCAGCGCATCGCCGAGCACCACCACGTTGGTCTCGAGGTTGTAGCGCATGCTGAGCATGTCGAGGTTGGAACTGCCCACCGTGGCCCAGCGCCCGTCCACCACCGCGGTCTTGGCGTGAATCATGGGGCCGCTCCACTCGAAAATGCGGGCCCCCCACCGCAGCAGGCGACCGTAGAGGTGGCGCGCCGCGGCGGTGACCACGGGCACGTCGCTGGTGCCCGCCACCAGGATCCGGACGTCCACGCCGCGCTTGCAGGCCAGCCGCAGGCGGCGGCGGATGCCCACCCCCGGGATGAAGTAGGCGTTGCTGATGTAGATGTACTCCTCGGCCCGCTTGAGGGCGTGCAGGTAGGCCCGCCGGATCTGGCGGCGCTGGCGCTTGAGCCCGTTGGTCAGAATCAGGGCCGGGGCGTCGGCCGGTGGCTCGGGCTGCTTGAGATGCAGCCGGTGTCGCAGCGGCGGCCCGTGGGCCTTGTCCCAGGTGTGCAGAAACGCGAGCTGGAGCTGGCGGACCACCGGCCCCTGCAGCAGGGCGTGGGTGTCGCGCCACCCCCGGCCTCCGCGCTCCTCGGGGGCATAGTCGTCGCCGATGTTGAGCCCCCCCACGAAGCCGACCTCACCGTCGGCCACCAGGATCTTCTTGTGATCCCGGCGCCACCAGCCCCAGCCCCGCCGCCAGGGCGCCAGGGGACGGTACCAGGTGATGCGGACCCCGGCCTCGCTCAAGTGCGACATCAGATCCGACGACAGGCCGATGGACCCCAGGCCGTCGAGCAGCAGGTTCACCTCCACGCCGGCGCGGGCCCGCTGGGCCAGCGCCTGGGCGAACTGCCACCCGGTCTGGTCCGCGGCGAAGATGTACGTCTCGAGGTTGACGGTCTCCTTGGCGCCGGCGATGGCCTCGAGCATGGCCGGGTAGACCGCTCCCCCGTTGACCAGCAGCCTGACGTCGTTGCCCTCCGTGATGTGCTGCGGCGCCAACAGGTAGCGCGCGAGGCTGGCCACGGGGTGGGCCAGGGCGGCCTTGGCCTTGGCCCGGCTCTTGGCCCGGCGCTCCTTCCGGGCGCGGGCTTTGACCCGGCGCTCGTGCTGGGCCCTGCGTTTCTTGTCGTCCCTGGCCTTGGACATCGACCTCGCCTAAGATTCGCGATTTTCGACCCTGCCCCGGTCCGCCGTTCGGTCGACCGGCTCATCCCGGCCGACGCCCTCGCCGCGGCTGACGTCGGGTTGCGTGTTCTCACCGGGACCCGCGTCTTCGTTCTCGCGGCTCGCTCCCTGCTTTGCGGACGGGACCGGCTCTCGGATCGTGTCGGTGGGCAGCTCATCGTCCCTGGGCTCCACCGGCGCGTCGGTAGCCATCGCCGGCGGTGCTCGAGTGGGCGACGGCGGAATCACGGGGGCGCCCCGTGTCTCCAGCGCGCGCTCCAGCTTCGCCTCCAACTCGGCCCCGGGCTCTGCCATGCCGTCGTCCTCGCGGGGACCCGCCCCCGCCTCCTCGCCCCTGTCTCCGTCCTCGACGGCGTCAGCGCGAGAGCCCGCTTCTCTGTCCTTAACACCGCCTTCGTCCTCGGCGTCCTCCGTAGCGTCGTGCGCCGCCGGGGCGGCGGCCTCAGCGGTCAGACGCGCCTTCTTCTGCCACGGGTACTCGGGGCGCAGGTGGAACTGGCTGCGCAGCATGTCGCGCAACGAGCGCACCACGGCGGACAGGTCGGTGGCGGTGAGCCCGGCCTCGTCCAGTAGCCCCGCCCCGAGCTTGCCGAACACGATCCGGCGCACCAGGTCGTCGATCTGATCCGCGTCGGGGGACTGGAGCGACCGCGACGCCGCCTCCACCGAGTCCACGATGGCCAGGATCGCCTCCTCGCGGGTCTGGGGGGGCAGGCCCGGATAGTGGAACACCTGCTCCGATAGCCCCTGGGGGTTGCCCTGCTGCTGGCAGCGGTGCCAAAAAAACTCCAGCACCCCGTCCCCGTGGTGGGTGTAGATGAACGCCTGGATGGCCTTCGGGAGCTGATGCTCGCGCGCCAGCTCCACGCCATCGCGCACGTGGTCGAAGATGATCGCGGCCGACTGCTCCGGCGGGAGCTCGTCGTGGGGCGAGGGCTCTTCGGTTTCGAGGTTCTCGGCAAAGTATTTGGGGGTTTCCAGCTTGCCCACGTCGTGGAAGTAGGCGCCCACGCGCACCAGGTTGCCGTTGGCCCCCACGGCGTTGCACACCACCTCCGCCATGTTGGCCATGGCCAGGGTGTGCTGCCAGGTCCCCGGCGCCTCCTCGGTCACCTCCCGCAGCAGCGGGTGATCCAGATCCGCGAGGGCCATGAGGCGACCCCGGGACACGATCCCCAGCATCCAGGCAAACAGAGGCCGCAGCCCATAGGCAAAGAAGGGCGACACCGCCGCCGCCCCCACGGTGGCGATCAGACCCGAGCGCTGCCAGTCGGCCAGGTCCGCGGCGGGCAGCATCCCCTGCGTCAGGAAATGATACCCGCCGTAGGCCAGCAGCGCCGCCACCGCGCCCCCCATCCACACCAGGCCGGGGGTCCGTCGCTTGAGCAGCGTGGCCATGAGCAGGGGTGGCACCACCGCCTGCGCCGCCAGGGTCACGGCGAGCGCCCAGTCCATGGGGAACAGCGCCCCCCCGGCCAGGGCCCCCACCGCGCCCACCAGCACCCCGGCCAGCCGGGAGTGCAGCAGCGCCCAGATCATGCTGAGCGCCGCCAGCGGGATCCAGAACACCGAGAGAGGCGTAAACAAAAGCAGCGCCTTGCACAGCGCCAGCCACGCCAGCAGGGACAAAAACATCACGAGCTGCACCCGGAGCTGATGGCCCTGGCGCACGAAGAGCCGCGCCGCGTGGGTTCCAAAGGTGAACAGGCCGAGCAGCAGCACCCCCAGCCCCATAGAGAAGGCAAGCCCGGGGGGGCGTCGGTGCTCCTCCAGGGCGCGCAAAAAGCTCAGATCCCGGTGGCGCAGGGGGCTGCCCGCGGGGAGCTCGAAGCGGGCCAGCCGCTGCTCGCCGCCCCCGGAGGGCCACTCCACCACCTTGCTGCCCACCGGCACCTCCACCCGGCCCTGGGAGTAGAGGCTGCGCTCGTCGAGCTCCAGCAGCACGCCCACCGAGGGGATCCGGTAGGAGACCTCGGTGCGCTGCCCCGGTGCCGGGTAGTCGAACCGGGGCAGCAGCAGATCGAAGGTGGCCAGCGCGAACATCAGGCCCGCCAGGATCAGCCCCAACGTGAAGCAACCCAGCGGGGTTATGGTAGCGGGCCGTTTGTACATCGAATCATTGGATGGTTAGATCATTGGATCGTTAGATCATTGGATCGCCGAATGCGCGCTCGAGCCGGTCCCGCGGAGGTGGGGGGAAGCGGGGAGCCAGCGCGTCCCCCGCCGGACCGTGGTGGCTCCAGGACCCCGGTGCCGAAGCCGGTGTCGGCGCCGGCGCTGGCGCTGGCGCTGGCGCTGGCGCCGAAACGGCAGACACAGCAAAGGCCAGCGCCCAGGCGAAGTCCATCGAGCCCATCGAGCCCATCGAGCCCATCGAGCCCATCGAGCCCATCGAGCC
>CAYFWA010000592.1:2300-4809 GCA_964346625.1 uncultured Myxococcales bacterium | reverse complement strand
CGAAACTGCGCGAAACGGCGAATTGGCGCCTTTCCCTGCAGCGGCGCGAAGCGCGGTGATTGGGGGTGAGCCCCGAAAAACCGCGCTTTTTCGGGGCGAGGGGGGATGGGACCTCCCCACTGAACGTGTACTGTTTTGGCTCGCATCGATCGGCTCGAATGAGGGGGCGATCTCCACATGGGGAATCTCCTCGTGCGTCCAGGCTACGTGCCCATGAGTGGCAGGAAGGCCTCCATGGTTCTCCGGGGAGGAGGCCTGGCGGGGCGGTCCCGTGGGTCGGCCGGCCTCGCGGGGCGCGGCGCGGTCCGCATGGGTCGGGGCTCGGCCCGCATGGGTCGGGGCTCGGCCCGCATGGGTCGGGGCGCGGTCCGCATGGGTCGGGGCTCGGCCCGCATGGCCGGCCGTGGACCCGGGGGCGAGCGCCGGCGACGGGGAGACCAGCGTCGGCGCGGCAACCTTCGCCGGCGCGTCGGGGGGCGGGGACGAGCGCGAGGGCGAGCGCCCGGGCGAGCACCGGTACGGGTCCCGGGTCGTGGTTCCGCTCGTTTGAGAGCGAGCGTGAGGGTCCGGTCCGCCTCGGGCGTGAGCTTCATGGTCTCGGGTCTGACTCTGAAACCGGTGGCCTCGAACCGCAGGGTGACCGGCTGCCCCGCCCGGAGCCGCAGCGGGCGGTGTCGATGGAGGCGGTGGTCGACGAAGACGCGGAGCTTTGCCTCGCGGGGGATGCCGTCGAGGTTCACCTGGATGATCTCTGCCGTCTCCGCAGAGCCGTCGCGCGGCCCGGTAGAGGTGTCTTTGCCCGGGGGCGGCGTCGCGAGGGAGGGGGACGAGGCGCTGTTTACGGAATCACCTCGCGAGGCGGGCTCATCGTCGTGGAGGATGAAGTAGCCCAGCGCGGCGATTGCCAGGACCAGCCCGATGCCCGCCACGAGCCAGGCGGACCCCGCTCGACGGGGCGTCTCCTCCATGGTGCCGCGGGCCATGGACAGGGGCTCGGGCTCCTTGGCGGGAGTGGCTATGGGCTTCATCTGAGGGCTGGCTGCAGACGGGACTTCCACCGGGGACCGAGATGCTGGAGAGGCCTCGGGCTCGGGTTCGGCCGCAGGCGCGAACTCGGACTCGGCCGCGGCGGCGTGTGTGCCGCCGGCGGCGGTTTCGGTCTTGGCGGTCTCTGCGTGCTTCGCAGCGCGGTTGGCCTCCGCGGGGTGCTTGGAGTCTCCCGGTGCGTCGGGTCGAAGCGCGGCCTCGGCATTCTGCGCGGCTGTGGCGGTATACGCGGCCTCGGCCTCTTGTGCGGCTGCGGTGGCTTGCGCGGTCTCGGCGTTTGCTCGCGACGTTGAGCTCACCGACGGGGACGGGCCGATTCCCCCCGCGGTGGGCTGGGATGGGACGGGGTCGGCGGGGACGGGTGCAGGGGTGCCGATGCTCGTGTTTTTCGTGTCGAGGGCCTGCCGGAAGGCCTGCGCCAGCTCGGAGGCCGTTTGGTAGCGATCGTCGGGATCCCGGGCCAGGGCTCGCAGCACCACCTTCTCGAGGTCCTGGGGCAGGTCGGGATCGTGCTCCCGGAGCGGGACCGGCTCCTTGTGACAGATCTGATACATGATGCCCACCGGGGTGGGCGCCACGAAGGGCCGGGTCCCGGTGAGCACCTCGTAGGTGATGGTCCCGAGGGAGAAGATGTCGGAGCGATGATCCACGGTCGCCGCGGCGCCGCCCGCCTGCTCGGGGGACATGTACTGGGGCGTGCCCAGAAAAGCGATGTCCTGGGTGACCGCGGTGAGGTTGCCGCGGATCTTGGAGATGCCGAAGTCGAGGATCTTGGGGACGTCCTCACCGTGCTCGTTGCGGTGCAAAAAGACGTTGGCTGGCTTCAGGTCCCGGTGGACCACGCCGGCACCGTGGACGAGATCCAGGGCGGAGGCCACCTTCGCCAGCATCGGGGCCCACTGCGCAGGCGGCATCCGGCCCGCCGTGTCCAAACGAGAGGCCAGATCCTCTCCTTTGAGGACCTCCATCACCAGGTAGGGGATGCCGTCGTCCGTGTCGTTGAGGTCGAAGACCTTGACCACCTGCTCGCTTCCCAGGCCGGCGGCGATCTCGGCCTCGCGCTTGAATCGCCGGATGACGTCGGGTTGCTCGGTGGCCACCGCCGTGAGCAACTTCACGGCGCAGCGGCTCTTGAGGCGCAGGTGCTCGGCCTCGTAGACCTCGCCCATCCCTCCCTCGCCGATGAGCGAGAGCAGGCGATAGGTGTCACCCAACACCTGGCCGATTCGGCCTCCTGATGCGCGGTCCAATGTCTGGTCGCCTTTCGACATTTTCGTGATCTTGAGGGCATTGCGGAGTATCGCATTCCCGGATGAGCGACGTCAATCTTTGTATGCGGGCGTACGATGATTTCAGTAGGGCTCAGAGTGAGCATCGAAAGCGAGCATCGAAGACGAGCATCGAAAGCGAGCATCGAAAGCGAGCATCGAAAGCGAGCATCGAAAGCGAGCATCGAAAGCGA
>CAYFWA010000592.1:0-2200 GCA_964346625.1 uncultured Myxococcales bacterium | reverse complement strand
GCATCGAAAGTGAGCACGACTGACAGAAAACCAGCTCGATTGACAACCGGCCGAATGCCGTCAACAATCTGAAATAACGGATAACGACTAGGACGCGAGGTTGACGATGCTCAGGCAATTGACAGCCATCATCGAAAGGGAAGGGGATGGCTACGTAGCGCTCTGCCCGGAGGTGGACGTGGCAAGCCAGGGCGATACGATCGAAGAGGCCAGAGAAAACCTCAAGGAAGCCTTGGAGCTGTTCTTCGAGTCAGCCTCGCCAGAAGAGCTCGACTCGCGGTTGCGTGACGAGGTGTACGTCACCAAGGTGGGGATCGCCGTTGGGTAGGTTGAAGGTCTTGTCCGGGAGCCAGATCTGTAAGATTCTGGGGGAACATGGGTTTGACAGGGTGAGACAGCGGGGAAGCCATGTGGTGATGCAGAAAAGCTCGTCCACCGCAACGGTGACCGTACCGGTTCCTGATCACAAGGTCATTCGGAGGGGGACCCTGATGTCGATTATTCGACAGTCCGGCATTGCCCGCCGCCATTTCGAAGAGGAGTAGCTGGGACAACTCGACGCGTTGCATGGGGTGAAGGCCGCGGAGCGTGCCCGACGGGAAGTCGTAGACCTCCACCCGGGGGTGGTACACCGACAGGAACACCTCGTGGTTCCGACTGTTGATCGCCTTGCGCTCGCAAGCGAGCCGCAGAAACTCCTCGTCCACCTTTGGGTCCGTCACGCTGTGCACCAGCACGTCGGCGCCCGCGCGCAGGGCCAGCTTGGCCGTGCGCAGCTCGGTGGCGTGGATGAGCACGGGCACCCCGGCGCGGTGGCTCTCGCGGGCCACGGTCCGGGCGATGGGGCTCAACACACCGGGTGCAGGTCCGGGCGATGGGGCTCAACACACCGGGTGCAGGTCCGGGCGATGGGGCTCAACACACCGGGTGCAGGTCCGGGCGATGGGGCTCAGTACACCGGGTGCAGGCCCAGGCGCGTGGTCTTGGCGTGCATGGCCCGGCGCGCCGCGCGCATCAGGGCGGCGTAGGCCGGGCGGTCGTTGGCGGCGATGCGCTCGCGGGGCACGGCGTCGAGCCGCTCGATGATCTCGGCGAAGGCGCTCGCCAGGCGGGCCAGCCGCGGCCGGTCCACCCAGCGGGGCGCGTCGTCGTCGGTGAGCAGGTACACCGGGTTGGAGATGCAGTTGATCAGGGGCACCCCCGCCTCCCACCAGTCTCCGCCGTCGGTGGGGGGGTATGGCCCCAGCGGGCCCTCGGCCGACAGCAGGATGGACCGATCCAGGTCGTGGCGCCGCACGCAGTCGAGCACGGTGTCCGAGACGGTGCGGCCAAAGGGAACGAAGATCCCCGTGGCCTCGGGCTGCCCGGTGGGGACCAGGGCGCCGGTGGCGTCCTCGGTGGCCTCCAGGGCCACGTGCTCCAGCGAGATCTCCAGGGCCGCGCGCCGCACCACCTCCGGGTGCTCCCGGATGAACGTCCGGGTCCCGAGGGAGCCGTAGAAGTGGCCCGCGGTGAGCAGCACGATCAGGCGTCGGCGCAGGGGCTGGCCGGCGGCGCGGCGCCCGGCGAAGTGCTTGGCCAGGGCCAGCACCGTCGCCACGCCGGTGCCGTCCTCCACCGGCGAGACGAAGGGCGAGTCGTGGTGGCACGACAGCACGGTGACCTCGTCGGTCTCTCCCGGGATCTCCCCCACCACGTTGGCCGTGGTGCCGGGCTCGCGCACGCCGGTCAGGGTGAGCCGCGCCCGGCCCCCGTCGCGACAAAGCCGGCGTAGCCGAGGACCCTGATCCCGGCTCACCCAGAAGCCGGGCAGCGGCTTGTCCAGGATGTCGCGTTCCTTGAAGCCGTAGGGGGCGTACATCCGGCAGGTGCCGCCGGGCTGATCCCGCAGGATCCCCACGAACCCCACCGCGCCGCCGCGCACCGCCGCGCGATACAGGTGCCAGCCGAGGCGCACCCAGGTGGCCGGGTGGCGCGCCTGGGCCGCGGTGCCCTGGGGATCGTAGAGCCCCAGGGCGATCTTGAGCAGCGGGCCCACGGGCAGGGGCGGGAACCCGATCTCGGTCACCACCACCTTGCCCCGCCAGTCCAGACCCCGCCC
Organism: uncultured Myxococcales bacterium; assembly: GCA_964346625.1. Classification (GTDB taxonomy): domain Bacteria; phylum Myxococcota_A; class Polyangia; order HGW-17; family JAJRWW01; genus CAYFWA01. The sequence continues at coordinate 99 of CAYFWA010000592.1, read as the reverse complement.
GCCGAGCAGGCGCCCGGGGTCGGCCCACACCAGCTCTCCGGACACGCCCCGGGGCGGGGAGAACACCACGTAGGGGATGGGGAACGCCTCCAGCTCGGC
>CAYFWA010000591.1:0-4818 GCA_964346625.1 uncultured Myxococcales bacterium | reverse complement strand
AGACACCGGCGACGCCCCCCGACAAGTCGCCGGCGACGCCCCCCGACAAGACACCGGCGACGCCCCCCGACAAGTCGCCGGCGACGCCCCCCGATAAACCGCCCCGATAACGCGTGTCGCCTCCGGAGGCGGCCCCAGACCGTTCCGACTCGCCGCCCGTCCAGCATGGAAATACCGCGCCCCCCTGATTGAAGGGATGTGGCCCGGCGGGTTTCTGCTATCCTGCGTCCCCAATGGAAACGCCCACTCCCTGGCACCTGACCCTGGAGGACGGTACCACCTGGACCGGGCTGCGGTTCGGCGTGGATCGCGCCGTCACCGGCGAGGTGGTGTTCAACACCGGCATGACCGGCTACGTGGAGGCCCTGTCGGATCCCTCCTACCGCGGCCAGATCCTGGTGTTGACCTACCCGCTCATCGGCAACTACGGCGTGCCCCGCGCCCTGCTCGACACCGGCCTGCCCCACCCCTTCGAGTCCACCTCGATCCAGGTGCTGGGGCTGGTGGTGGCCCGCTACGAGCCGCACTACGCCCACCACGCCGCCGAGCGCTCCCTGGCGCAGTGGCTGGAGCAGTGCGGGGTGCCGGCCATCACCGGCGTGGACACCCGCGCCCTCACGCGGCGCCTGCGGGATCGCGGGACCATGCGGGGACGGCTGTCCCAAGCCCCCGCGACCATCGCTCCCGAAGGCGGCCCGCCCGACCTCGGGAAGCCTACGCACCCACCGGGCGACCTGGTGGCCCAGGTCTCGCGGCCCGGCGTGGACCGCTACGAAGCCGGGACGGAGACCGGCGCTGGGGCCGCGGCCGGCGCCGGAGGGCAGACCGCGGGCGGCCGCGACGAGGACGCGCCCACGCTGCTGCTGGTGGACTGCGGGGCCAAGCACAACATCCTGCGCAGCCTGCTGTCGCGCGGGGTGAACGTGATCCGGGTGGCCTGGGACCACGACTTCTTGGCCGATGACCTCGGCGCGGACGGGCTGTTTCTGTCCAACGGCCCCGGGGATCCCACCGACGTGCCGGAGCTGATCGCCCGCGTGCGGGCGTGGATGGACCGGGGGCGGCCGACCTTCGGGATCTGCCTGGGGCACCAGCTCCTGGCCCTGGCCGCCGGGGGAGTGACCTACCGCCTGCCCTTCGGCCACCGCTCCCAGAACCAGCCCGTGGTGGATCGGCTCACGGGGCGGGGCTACATCACGAGCCAGAACCACGGCTTCGCGGTGGACGCCCGGCGACTCCCCGAGGGCTTCTACGAGTGGTTCGTCAACGTCAACGACGGCAGCAACGAGGGCATCCGCCACACGCGGCGCCCCTTCATGAGCGTCCAGTTCCACCCGGAGGCCTACCCCGGGCCGGTGGACTCGGGCGTGCTGTTCGACGAGTTCGTGCGGGTGCTGCGCGATGCCTGATGGAAAAATGACGGATCCCGCTTATCGCCGACTCCTGATCCCCGAGGGCGGGCCGGTGACCCCGGCCACCGGCAGCACCGGCCCACGGACCCCGGCCACCGGCAGCGGCGGCCCGGGGACCCCCTCCGCCGGTGCCGGCGGCCCGATGACCCCGCCCCCGGGTGACGGCGGTCCCGTGACCCCGTCCTTCGGCGGCGCCGCGCCCCGGCCCCGGCGCGCCCTGCTGCTGGGCTCCGGGGCCCTCAAGATCGGCGAGGCGGGGGAGTTCGACTACTCCGGCTCCCAGGCCATCAAGGCCCTCAAGGAGGAGGGGATCCCGGTGGTGCTGGTGAACCCCAACATCGCCACCATCCAAACCTCCGAGCACCTGGCCGACGAGGTCTACTTCCTGCCGGTGACCCCGGAGCACGTCACCCGGGTCATCGAGCGCGAGGACGTGGACGCGATCTTTTTGTCTTTCGGCGGGCAGACCGCCCTGAACTGCGGCCTGGCCCTGGCGGACCAGGGGGTGCTCGCCCAGCACGGCGTGCGGGTGATGGGGACCCCGGTGGAGACCATCCGCGACACCGAGGACCGCGACCTGTTCTGCCAGCGGCTGGCCGAGATCGGCGTGGACACGGCGCGCTCGGCCGCCTGCGGCTCCCCGGCGGCGGTGCGCGAGGCGGCCGCGCGCATCGGCTTCCCGGTGATGCTGCGCGGCGCCTTCGCCCTGGGGGGGATGGGCTCCACCATCTGCCGCGACGACGTCGAGCTGGACGCGGCCCTTCAGACCATCTTCGCCCAGGTCTCCCAGGTGCTGGTGGAGGAGTCCCTTCAGGGTTGGAAGGAGATCGAGTACGAGGTGGTGGCCGACGGCGACGGCAACTGCGTCACCGTCTGCAACATGGAGAACCTCGATCCCATGGGGGTGCACACCGGCGAGTCCATCGTGGTGGCGCCCTCCCAGACCCTGAACAACCACGAGTACCACCTGCTGCGGGAGGTGGCGCTGCGCACCATCCGGCACCTCGGCATCGTGGGGGAGTGCAACATCCAGTACGCCCTGGATCCGCACAGCGACACCTACCGCGTCATCGAGGTCAACGCGCGGCTATCGCGCTCCTCGGCCCTGGCCTCCAAGGCCACGGGCTACCCCCTGGCCTACATCGCCGCCAAGCTGGCGCTGGGCCACTCCCTGCTGGAGCTGCCCAACGCCGTCACCCGGCGCACCAAGGCCTTCTTCGAGCCCGCCCTGGACTACTGCGTGGTGAAGGCGCCCCGCTGGGATCTGGAGAAGTTCTCCCAGGTCACCCACGTCATCGGCTCCTCCATGAAGTCCGTGGGGGAGGTGATGGCCATCGGCCGGGACTTCCTGGAGGCCCTGCAAAAGGCCCTGCGGATGCTGCAGGTGGGCGTGGAGGGGCTCGAGGGCGAGACCATGGACTTCGAGAGCCTGGAGGAGGCCATCCGGGTCCCGAACCCCTACCGGATCTTCGCCATCGCCAACGCCCTGCGCCACGGCGTGTCGGCCGAGAAGATCCACCGGTGGTCCCGCATCGACCCCTGGTTCTTGTCCCAGTGCGCCCGCGTGGTGGCCGCGGAGCAGGCCCTGGAGCACGCCGTGGAGGAGCAGGGCTGGCCCCTGCCCGCCGCGCTGCTCCGCGATCTCAAGCAGATGGGCTTCGCCGACGGCCAGATCGCCCGGATCGTGTCCCGCGGCGCCGACAACACGGCGGACCCGGTCCGGCGCCCCCAGGCCACCGAGGCGGACGTCCGGCGGCTGCGCCACGAGCTCGGGATCAAACCCATCCGCCGGCAGATCGACACCCTGGGAGCCGAATACCCGGCCGAGACGAACTACCTGTATCTCTCCTACGACGGGCAGCAGGACGAGGCCGTGAGCGGCAACCGGCCGCGGGTGGTGGTGCTGGGCTCGGGGGTCTACCGCATCGGCTCCTCGGTGGAGTTCGACTGGTGCTGCGTCAACGCCGTGCGCGCGGCGCGCGACCTCGGCTACGAGACCATCCTGCTGAACCACAACCCGGAGACCGTCTCCACCGACTTCGACGCCTGCGACCGCCTGGTGTTCGACGAGATCTCCCTCGAGACCGTGCTCGACCTGGTGGACCAGGAGCGGCCCGAGGGCGTGATCGTGTCGGTGGGGGGCCAGGTCTCCAACACCCTCGCCTTCGGCCTGGCCGAGGCCGGGGTCCGCATCCTCGGCACCTCTGCCGAGTCCATCGACCGCGCCGAGGACCGACACAAGTTCTCGTCGCTGTGCGACGAGGCCGGGCTCGACCAGCCCCGCTGGACCGAGTACACCGGCGAGCAGGACCTCGCCGAGATTGCCGACAAGCTCGGCTTCCCCATGCTGGTGCGCCCCTCCTACGTGCTGTCGGGCGCGGCCATGCGCGTGGTGTGGGAGCAGGCGCACCTGGAGAACTACCTGCGACGGGCGGCCCTGGTGTCCCCGGACCACCCGGTGGTGATCACCCGCTTCGAGACCGGGTCCAAGGAGATCGAGATCGACGCGGTGGCCGACCACGGGGAGCTCGTCGTCTGGGCCATCGCGGAGCACATCGAGAACGCCGGCGTGCACTCCGGGGACGCGACCCTGGTGATCCCGCCCCAGAAGCTGTACCTGGAGACGGTGCGCCGCATCAAGCAGGCCACCCGGAAGCTCGCGCGGGCCCTGGACATCACCGGCCCCTTCAACATCCAGTTTCTGGCCCGCGATAACCGCATCCGGATCATCGAGTGCAACCTGCGCGCCTCGCGCTCCGCGCCCTTCGTGTCCAAGGCCTCCAAGATCAACTTCATCGACGTGGCCACCCGCATCATGCTGGGCCGCCGCCCCGACGGCCTGGAAAACCGCACCCTGGACATGGACTACGTGGTGGTGAAGGCCCCGCAGTTCAGCTTCACCCGGCTCACCGGCGCCGATCCCACCCTCGGGGTGGAGATGGCCTCCACCGGGGAGGTGGCCTGCTTCGGCGAGGACCTCTACGAGGCGCTGCTCAAGTCCCTTTCCGCCGCCGGCTTCCAGCGTCCGGGCGCCGCCGGCTTCCAGCGTCCGGGCACCGCCGGCTTCCAGCGTCCGGGCGCCGCCGGCCGGGGCGCGGGCGTGCTGCTGTCCATCGGGGGCGACGAGGCCAAGGCGGGCTTCGAGACCGCCATCTCCCTGCTGGCCGAGCTAGGCTACCCCATCCACGCCACCGCCGGCACGGCGGACTTCCTCGAGAAGCGAGGCCTGACCGTGCGCCGCGTGCTCAAGCAGTCCGAGGCGCCCGCCGTACGCTCTGCATCGCCCGACGCGCCCCCCGTCTCGTCTGCATCGCCCGACGCGCCCCCCGTCTCGTCTGCATCGTCGGAGGCACCCCCCGCGTCCCCGGCCGCCCCGATCTGGAGAGCGCGGCCAAGATGGTCGAGC
>CAYFWA010000590.1:0-4829 GCA_964346625.1 uncultured Myxococcales bacterium | reverse complement strand
AGCCGGGATGGATCGGCGGCCTGAACGATCAGATAATTCGTGATCGGGGCCTGAGCCGCGAACCGGCGGCTCGGTGGCGCGAGCGATTCGATGGAAGAGACGAGAGGCTAGCCATGGCGGACTTCATCGCCGGCGTAGACGTGGGCTCCGGATACACCAAGGCGGTGGTGCTCGATCCGGCGGGCGAGCCGGTGGGGCGCGGCCTGCACCCCAGCGGCGCCGACTTCGCCGGGGCGGCCCAGGCCGCCCTGGACGAAGCCCTCGGCGAGGCCGGCGTGGCGAAAACGGAGCTCGGCGCCGTGGTGGCCACTGGCTACGGCCGCAGCAACGTGGCCTTCGCCACGGGCCGTCGCACCGAGATCGACTGCCACGCCCGGGGCGCCTGGCACCATGTGCGGCGCGCGGTGACCGTGGTGGACATCGGCGGCCAGGACAACAAGGTCATCGTGCTCGACGCCGACGGACGGCGGGTGGACTTCGCCATGAACCGCAAGTGCGCCGCGGGCACCGGCTCCTTTCTGGAGGAGATGGCCTTCTGGCTGCGCATCCCCCCCGACGAGTTCGCCCGGATGGCGGCGCGCTCGGAAAACCCGGACGTGAAGATCGGCTCCTACTGCACCGTGTTCGCCAAGACCGAGATCCTGGCCCGGATCCGCGAGGGGGTGGACCCGGCGGACCTGGCGCGCGCCGCCTACGAGTCGGTGGCCAAGCGGGTGCTCGAGACCCGGGCCATCACCGGCGAGGTGGTGCTCACCGGCGGCGTGATCGCCCACAACCCCTTGCTGAAGGACATCGTCGGCCGGGTGCTCGACACCGAGGTGGTGGTCCCTCCCCATCCCCAGCACTGCGGAGCCCTCGGCGCTGCCCTGAGCGCGCGGGCGGCTCGGGCCGGGTAGCGCGACTGCGAGCCCTTGCGACCCGGACCCATACTCGGGAACCCATACTCAAGAAACACCACGTAGAAACCAACGCCGAGAATACCCAACGAGGATTGCGAGGAAGCTCCCGATGACCGACCGAGCCGAACCCCAGGGGCTCGACGCCCTGTTCTACCCCCGACACATCGCCGTGATCGGCGCCTCCAACCGGCCGCTGACCATCGGCCACCGCATCGTGCACAACCTGCTGTCCAACGGCTTCACCGGTGAGGTGTCCCCGGTAAACCCCAAGGCGACGCCGATCCTGGAACGCACCGCATACCCGAGCATCGGAGACGTGCCCGGCGAGGTGGACCTCGCCCACGTCATCGTCAAAAACAAGCTGGTGCCGCAGATCCTGCAGAACTGCGCCGACAAGGGCGTGAAGGTGGCCGTCGTCAACACCTCCGGCTTCAAGGAGGTGGGCGAGGAGGGGGCCGCCCTCGAGCGCGAGATCGTGGAGATCGGCAAACGCACGGGCCTGCGCATCTTCGGACCCAACTGCCAGGGGGTGATGAACACCGACCCCACGGTGAGCCTGTACTCCAACTTCACCTTCGCCCGGATGACCCCGGGGCACATCTCCATGGTGTGCCAGGGGGGCGGGGTGGCCGAGGTCATCAACAACTACTTCGGCATGCACGGCCTGGGCCAGCGCATGTACGCCTCCAACGGCAACGCCTGCGACATCTCCATCCCGGAGATCCTGGAGTACTACGGCGACGACCCGGGCACCCACGTCATCGTGCTGCACGTGGAGAGCTTCGCCGATCCGCAGGAGTTCCTGGAGCGGGTGGCGCCCGTGGCCCGCAAAAAACCCATCCTCGCCCTCAAGAGCGGCACCACCGAGGCGGGGGCTCGCGCCGTGTCCTCGCACACCGGCGGCCTGATGGCCGCCGACACGGTCACCGACGTGCTGTTCGACCGCTGCGGCGTGCTGCGCTTTCCGAGCCTGGCGGAGCTGTGCGACACGGCCCAGGCCTTCGCCACCCAGCCCGTGCCCCGCTCCAACCGCGTGGGCATGGTCACCAACGCCGGCTCCCCGGCCATCATCGCCACCGACGAGGCGGTGAGCGCCGGGCTCAAGGTCCCCGATCTCAGCGACTCCTCCAAGGCGCTGCTCGCGGACCGCCTGCAGGCTATCGCCTCCATCGCGAACCCCATCGACATGATGGCCACCGCCTCGGGAAAGGAGTTCGACGCCTCCCTACGGGCCCTGCTCGAGGATCCGAACCTGGACTCCGCCGTGGTCTGCTTCATGACCCCGTTTTTCGTGGAGACCCTGGGCATCGCCGACGCCATCGCCGCGCACGCGTCGCACACCGACAAGACGCTCATCGCCGTGGCCATGACCGATCCCGAGGGCAAGCCCGAGTGGCAGGAGACCGTGGCCCGGGTGCGCGCGGCCGGGGTGCCGGTGTACTACTTCCCGGCCACCGCGGCCCGGGTGCTGCACCACATGGATCGATACCGCCGCCTGCGGGACCGCCCGGACCACGAGCCCGCCGACCCGAAGGTGGATCTGGCCACCGCCCAGGCGGTGCTGCACGAGGCTCCCTCCCAGGGCTTTTTGCCCCCCCGGGACGTCACCGCGCTGCTCACGGCTTACGGCATCCCCCTCGCCCGCGAGGCCCGCGCCCAGACCTGGGATGGCGTCGCCCGCGCCGCCCGGGAGGTGGGCTACCCGGTGGTGCTCAAGGCCGAGGCGCCGGACCTCGTGCACAAGACCGACGCCGGGGCGGTGGTGCTGGACCTAAGCGACGAGTCGCGCTTGCGCGCCGCCTTCGACCGGCTGCGGCAGGATCTAAAGGACAACGTGGCGGATCCGAACAAGCTCACCTTCCTGGTGCAGCAGCAGCTCACCGAGGGCGTGGAGGTGATCGTGGGCGGCGCCAAGGCCCCCGGGCTCGGCTCCATGGTGATGTTCGGGTTGGGGGGCATCCACGTGGAGCTGCTCGAGGACGTGGTGTTCAAGCTCGCCCCCCTGGCCGAGGCAGAGGCCGACGAGATGCTCGACCGCATCCGGGCCGCCCCGCTGCTGCGGGGCTTTCGGGGCCAACCGCCGGTGGATCGGGAGGCCCTGCGGACGGTGCTGCTGCGCGCCGCCCGACTGCTGTCGGACCTGCCGCAGATCCAGGAGCTGGATCTCAACCCGGTGGTGGTCTCGCCGGAAGGCGGCGTCACCGCGGTGGTGGACGCGCGGGTGAAGGTGGGCCGGCCCGGCCCCGAGTAGCCAGCCCGACTCGCCGGCCCCGACGACGAACCGATCGACCGGAGACGCGAGCACACGGATGCGCCGCCGACCGCCGGCGGGTCTGCACGCTCGACAGCCGAGGGAGGAGACAATCCATGGCGCACTGGCTGAACCTGGGCGAGATGCTCAAGATGAACGCGCGCAAGTATCCGCGGACAATCTGCCTGATGGACGCCGAGCGGCGGTACACCTTCCCGGAGACCAACGCCCGGGTGAACCGGCTGGCCCACGCCCTGCGGGGCCTCGGCCTCGAAAAAGGCGACCGCGTCTCCGCCCTGCTGGAAAACTGCATCGAGTTCGTGGAGCTCTACCTGGCGGCGGCCAAGCTCGGCCTGGTGGTCAACCCCATCAACTTCCGCCTGGTGGGACCCGAGGTGGAGTACATCGTCACCCACGCCGAGTCCAGGGCCTTCGTGGTGCACGACGCGTTTGGCGACACCGTGGACGGGATCCGCGCCGGCCTGAGCGACATCCCGGCAGACCGCTACGTGGTGGTGGGGCAGCCGCGCGACGGCTACGTGTCTTTCGAAGCGCTGCTGGAGCAAGGCGAGGATACCGAGCCCGAGGCCGACGTGCGCCCCGCGGACCCCTGGATTCTGCTGTATACCAGTGGCACCACGGGCAAGCCCAAGGGCGTGGTGCGCTCCCACGAGTCCTACGTGGCGTTTTACCTGATCAACGCCGTGGACTTCGACTTCCGCCCCGGCGACATGGTGCTCAACATCATGCCGCTTTGCCACGTGAACACCACCTACTTCACGTTCAACCACACCTACATCGGGGCCTCCACCTACGTCCACCCAGCCCAGGGCTTCGATCCGCGGGAGCTTTTGCGGGTCATCGAGCGCAGCCGCGCCACCTTCCTGTCGCTCATCCCCACCCACTACGCCCTGATGCTCGCCATCCCCGAGCCCGAGCGCCAGCGCTACGACGTCTCCTCCATGAAGAAGCTGCTGTGCTCCAGCGCGCCAGCCCGGGTGGAGCACAAGAAGGCCATCATGCGCTGGTTCGAGGGGGTGGCGCTCTACGAGGGCTACGGCTCCACCGAAGCGGGCATCGTCACCACCCTGTTTCCCCACGAGCAGCTCGCCAAGCCCGGCTCCATCGGCAAGGAGAGCCTGGGCACCGACCAGGTGAAGATCCTCGACGAGGACAAAAAGCCGGTGCCCCGGGGCGAGATCGGCGAGCTCTACAGCCGCGGCCCCATGCTGTTCGACGAGTACTTCAAGGCCCCCGAGCAGACCGCCGCCGCCCACGCCGGGGAGTGGTTCTCCGCGGGGGACATGGCCTATCAGGACGAGGACGGCTACTACTTCCTGGTGGACCGCAAGCACAACATGATCATCAGCGGGGGCGAGAACGTGTTTCCCTCCGAGGTGGAAAACGCCCTGTCCGAGCACCCGGGCGTGCTGGACGTGGCCGTGATCGGCGTTCCGGATCCCAAGTGGGGCGAGCGCATTCACGCCGTGGTGATCCCCAAGGAGGGCGCCACCCTCGACCCCGACGAGCTCAAGACCTTCTGCCGCGAGCGCCTGGCCGGCTTCAAGGTGCCCAAGGGCTACGCCCTCATCGACCCCGAACAGATGCCCCGCACCGCCACCGGCAAGATCCTGCACCGCGTCCTGCGCGAGCGCTACGCGGACTGAGACGCCCCCCGT
>CAYFWA010000589.1:0-4836 GCA_964346625.1 uncultured Myxococcales bacterium | reverse complement strand
CCCTCCACCCCCACCATCCAATAGCAGCGAAAGCCAGAAGAGGGGAAGAGGAGGGGGAAGGAAGAGGGAAGGAAGAGGGGGACGGTGTTCGAAGATTCGAAGTCGCCTTTACAATTCACCGACTCCCGTGGGCAAGGAAAAGGGAAGAGGGGGACGGTGTTCGAAGATTCGAAGTTCCCTTTACAGTTCCATTTCACCGACACCCGTTGGTGCATCGACACGTGGGCACCAGGCGCCTGAAGCGCGGGTCGCGCGGGATGCCGTTGCCCCGCACGAAGAACTTGCCGCGGTACAGCCTCACCTGATAGTCGAACATCTTCTTGAACGCCGCGTCGCTGAGCTGGGTCGGGTCCTCGTGCGCGCTGGGCTCGTTGGGGAAGCGTATCAAAAAAGAGACGTTGAACCCTGCCCACTCCAGCGCCACCAGCCCGCGTTCCAACCACCGCCACTGCTGCTCGGCCACCGCGACCTCGCGGGCCTGCGTGGCGGCGTCGACCATCGCGGCGCGCAGCGCCCAGCGCCGCGCCTGCTGCGTATCCGGGGCCCCTGCCACCTGCTGCGCTGACCCCGGACCGTGCGCCGGCATCCGGCCTTCCCGACACCCGGTGCCGTTCATCGCCGCCCCGATAGCCAGCGCGAGGAACAACCCCAGGAGCGAGACGACGCTCGGCATCGCCGCCCCGCTCCCTACGCGCGTTGAGCTCGGCTGACTCGGCTGACTCAAGCGCCTCGGCCGGCTCGACCAGTTGGACTGTGTCCGGGTCCGGATCCGGGTCCGGATCCGTTGATCGGCCCGTCGCTCCTCGTTCACTCGATTCGTCTGTCGCTGCATGGTCTTCCTCCGCAAGCAGTCGGTTTGGATCCAGGATCGGCGCCGGCTCCGGATTGCGCGCCGCGGGCGCCTGGCCCGAGCGGCTCAATCACCACGCGCCTCCCCGATACGCGAGCGGTTGTCGCCCCCCGCGCCCCCCCGTTGCGGATTTTCTTTCTTTTCGAGCTTTTTCTCCGCACCCCCCCGCCCCCAGCAGCCGAGAACCGCCCCGAGTCGATTGCAGCCCGTCGCGCTGCAACTCGAGCGCTCACGAGATCACGAACCCCGGATCACCCACCAAAAGAAAGGAGCCGAGATCATGTCCGACCCTGTCACCGCGCCTGTCACCGCGCCTGTCACCGCGCCTGTCACCGCGCCTGTCACCGCGCCGATGTCTGCCCCCGTCCCCAACCTCACCACCCTGCCCGGCCTGAGCATCCGCGCCGGGGACGCCTCCCCCGCGCAGGCCCCCGCGAGCGAGCACACCCTCGACCCCCTGGTCATCACGGCGGACGCACCTGCCGCGGCCCAGGCCCAGGCCTCCAGCGGCACGCCGGCGCTGAGCAGCAAGCAGGCCCTCATCCGCCTGAAGGACATGGCCCGCCAGGTGGGAATCATCCAAAATACCTGGAATAACCTCTCGTTCGCCGTGCAGGAAAACGGCGACCCCCGCAAGCCCGCCTCGGCGGCCTCCCGGGCCGCCCTGCGCATGCTCGACGTGCTGGCCCGGCGGATCGGGCAAGACCCCAAGCTCGATCAGTACTCGCGCGACCGCTTCGTCCAGCTCTGGGTGGATCTCGGCCCCCGCCCCGCCGCGCGCGAGGCCTGGTCCTCCCTGGGCACCGACGCGAATTTCTGGACCCAGGTCCCCCCCACGCTGCGGGACACCATCGCCTGGCACCTCGCCCACAACGGCGGCCGCCCGGCCTTCATCGCCCGGTCCGTCTCGCGGCTCATCGGCAACCGCCTGTTTCAGCAAGCCACCTTCGTGGACAAGCAGCACGCCCTGGCCGCCCCCTGCGAGTCGGCCGAGCTGGTGGCCAAGACGCTTTTGCCCGACCCCGCCACCATGCGGCAGCAGGCCGCGCGGCTGCGCAAGCAGCACCTGGGCCACATGAAGCCCGCCTCCCAACAGATCATGCACGACCGCGTCATGACCTGGGCCCGCGCCCTGCAGCGCAGCTTCTTCGCCCCGGTGCCCGGCACCGAGCCCATGCGCGTGCTCGGCCAGGCCCACCTCGGCGCATTCGGCAGCGACTGGTACCGCCAGTGCCTCGACCTCACCATGCGCCAGGGCATGGAAAACGCCTGCATCAGCGCCTACAACCTCGTCGGCGTCGGCAACGGCGCCGAGCAGGTCTGCCGCCGCTACTGAGCTTCCCCCTCCGGGGGTAGAAGGGAGGGATAGCGTTATCGAATCATCGAGCTCCGTCCCCCTCTTTCCTCCCTCCCTACGTCCCCCCTCTTCCCCTCTTCCCCCATCTCCGTGGGCTGCGGCGGCACGCTGCGGCGACACGCGCCGGCGGCACGCTGCGGCGCTACGGTCCGGCTGGATTCGTCGCTATTGATGTGGTTTCATCCGGGAACCATGGCTCGTTCCCTCGCTGCCACGCATCGACGCCTCGCTCGCCAGTGGCATCCCAGCCGCAACGGCGACTTGACTCCGCGAGATGTGACCCCTGGCTCGGCCAAGCGGGTCTGGTGGAACTGCGACCAGGGGCCCGATCACGAGTGGGCCACGTCGGTGGCCAACCGCGCGCTCAAGGGCAGCGGCTGCCCCTTCTCCTCGGGCCGCCGGGCCTCGGGGACCAACTCCCTGGCCGCGCTCGATCCGCAGCTCGCCGCCCAGTGGCACCCCAGCCGCAACGGCGACCTGACCCCGTCCGACGTCCCGCTGCGCTCGAGCCGCAAGGTCTGGTGGCGCTGCCCCGAGGGCCCGGATCACGAGTGGGAGGCCAACCTGCCCAACCGCGCCAAGCGCGGCGACGGCTGCCCCTTCTGCCGCGGAATCCGGGCGTCGGTGACCAACTCCCTGGTCACCCGCTACCCGGAGCTGGCGGCGCAGTGGCACCCTTCCAAAAACGGCGACGTCACCCCCGATCACGTGCCCGCCGGATCCGGATCCCGCTACTGGTGGAAATGCCGCGAGGGCCGCGATCATCAATGGAAGGCGCAGGTCTACTCCCGCACCCAGGACGGCGCCGGCTGCCCCTTCTGCGCGGGCCTCGAGCCCTCCATCACCCACTGCCTCGCCACCACCCACCCCCGGGTCGCCCGCCTCTGGCACCCCGACAAAAACGGCGAGCTTACCCCGAAACAGCTCACCCCCGGCTCCAACCAGGTGGTCTGGTGGTCCTGCCCCGCCGGCCCGGACCACGTGTGGGAGGCCAGCATCAAGCTCACCGTGAAAAGCGGGGGCCGCTGCCCCTTCTGCGCCGGCCGGCGGGTCTCGGTGACCAACTGCCTCGCCACGCTGTTTCCCAAGGTGGCCCGGGAATGGCACCCCAAAAAGAACGGCGAGCTCACTCCGCGTCAGGTCCTGGCCGCCAGCCGCGATCAGGCCCGCTGGCGCTGCGCCCGCGGCCACGAGTGGACCGACACCATCCGCAACCGCACCCTCGGCAACCAGGGCTGCCCCCGCTGCCAGGGTAGCTGAGCCCGACAGAAAAAGAACGGTTCTCTTGTCGAAAAAGAAGAAGAAATCGAAGAAGGCAACGCCGAGCAAGCGGCGCAAGGGCCGAAGCCCCGCCGCAAAGCCTGTCGCCGCCGCGAAGCCTGGCCCCGCCGCGAAGCCTGCGGCCGAAAACGGCGCCACGGGCACGGGCGGCGAGGCCAGCCCGCGTGCCGTCTACCAGGCAGCGCGGGACCTGATGCGGCGGCGGCTGTGGGACCGGCTGGATGACGTCGACTGGTTCCTGCTCGAGACGCCGGATCGAAACGTGCCCTCCGTGGTCAGCGTGCTCGGCTCGGCCGGGGTCTCCACCGGGCTGTGGATCCTCGAGGGCGCCGAGGGGCTGGAACTGCTCGAGCGGACGCAGCGCGACGAGCTAGACGAGGCATCGTTTCGGCAGATCCTGCTCGAGCTCGACACCACCATGCTGAACCCCGCCCGCGCCGCCAACCTTCCGCGCGACCTCCGCCGGTTCGTGCGCCAGGCCGGGGTGAACCCCCGGGGCGACGCCGAGGTGCCCATGCTGGTGCTCAAGCCAGCGGGGATGCGCCCGCATGTGCCCGCGGGCGCGGAGCTAGAGCGCTGCCTGTGGATTCTGCGGGGCCTCGAGGCCGCGGATCGCGAGGGCCTGCTGATCTCGGGACGGATGCGCGACGGCGAGCAGCTCGCCACGGTGGTGCTGTCAGGCACCCCCCAAGCGCCACAGGCCCACCTCGCGTGGCGCGGGCGCCCCTCGGCCGCGCGCCCGGACGAGCCCGCCCCCGCCTGGGTCCCGGACCGCGCCGCGCTCGATGATCTACCCCGCCGCCGCGGGACGTGGATCGTGGGCCTTCCGCCGCTCGCCCAGGGCGTGGCCGACTCCCAGGAGGTCCTTCACGCCCTGCTGGTGCTGGAGGAGGGCTCGGGCCGTATCCTGGACAGCCACGTGCTCGAGCATCGCCGCGCCCCCTACGCCGCCGCCGAGCAGCTCGTCGAGATCGCGCGTGGGGACAACCCGGCCAAGCAGCGCGGCCTGCCGCAGGAGCTGCTGGTGGCCGACCGGGCCCTGCACGAGCTGCTCGCCCCCGAGATGAAGCGCCTCGGGGTGCGCTGCCACCACGTCGCCCCGCCCCCGGCCAGCCTGCGCGAGGCCGCCGCGAGCTTGCACGAGTACCTGGAGCGCAGCGGGGCCGGCCCCTCGTCCCAAGCACGGCCGGGGCGCTCTCACGCCGAGCGACGCGACCCGTTGCTGGACGTCGACGAGGACGGCTCGCTCCGGCTGGCGGCGCCGACCGGGGCCTCCGATTCAGCGCCGGCCACCCCCCCCACCCAGACGTCCGAATCAGCCCCGTCTCCCGCCCCGGCCGAGTCGCGC
>CAYFWA010000588.1:0-4843 GCA_964346625.1 uncultured Myxococcales bacterium | reverse complement strand
TCCTCGCTCCCTCGGTCACCGTACCTACGGGTACGGCTCGGTCGGTCGCTGCGGGGCGGCCAGGCCGCGTCCGGCCCGGTCCGGGTCAGCCCTCCTCGCCCACGGCGTAGAAGGTGGTGACGTCACAGGGATCCGGGGCGTCCTTGAACAGGCAGCCAGCGGCCGGCGCCCCGTCGTCGGTGTCACCGGTGTGCTCGGTACGCTCGATCACCCGCAGGATGATCTCCTTGAGGTCGTCTCTAATCATGATCATGATTCGGTCTCCTCGATTATTGCTAGAAAATGGCTTCGGTTACCAGGCGAAGATTCGCATCTTCCTCGTCTGCGTTCGCATCTTGCTCGCGTGCGGGCGAGATACAGCGCCTTTCCGAAGGGCTCCTCACGGGTATTGCGGCTCCGGTCCTGCCATCCCGTCGAGGGGCTGTGGCGCGTCCAGCCGCGTGAACACCACCTCCACGTCCTGGAACCACTGGTCCCCCACGTCGCCGGTGTCCTCGTTGTAGGCCGCGTCGAGGGCGGCCTTCACCGCCGCACGGACCGAGTCCATGGTGGCCCGGGACGCGCCCTTGAGCTCGTCGTAGGTGAAATCGTCGATGGCCGCGGAGATGGCGGCCTGCAACGCGGCGCGGCTGTCCAGGGCGAAGTGGTAGCAGTCCTGCTCCCAGGTGAGGGCCGTGACGTGGTAGGTGGCGTAGCCGCCGTCGATGAGCCACAGCGAGGCGTCTCCACTCTCGGGGAATCGCAGCGTGTAGTACTGGGGCTCGGCGATGTCGCCGGGGACGTGCTCCTCCCCTTCCCCCTCCCCGACGCCGAAGGGCCGGGTGCAGGCCGCCAGCACCCCGCCGCCCACCAGGGCCGCCCCGCCCGCCAAGAAGCGTCGCCGCGCCAACCGATGATCCGCGCGCGCCCGGCTCAGGTGCCCCTGCAGGGACGGATAGTCGGCTCCGCCGTCGTAGTGGCTCACTCGCTGGGGTCTGCGCTTGCTCATCGTGGTTCCTCTCGGCTCGTCTCGGCTCGTCTCGGCTCGTCTCGGCTCGTCTCGGCTCGGCCCGTCTCGGCTCGTCTCGGCTCGTCTCGGCTCGGCTCGGCCCGTCTCGTCTCGTCTCGGCCCGTCTCGGCTCGACTCGGCTCGGCTCGGCCCGCCGCTCGAAACGAGCAACGCGAAACAGGCTCCAATCATCGACCGGTGCGTTGTCCCTTCAGAATCCGTGCCAAAAACCACCGCACCCTCACGCCCCAAGAATACGATTTTTTCACGTCAGATCAGGGAGATAGAAACAGACAAACCCCGTAAACATCGTAGGTCTTTTGTCCGCCCCCCTCAAAAAACTGTGGTTGTCGCTGCCAGCCGGGTCAGTGAACCCCTCACCGCGGGCCCCCCGGCGGCTGACCCCACGAGACGATACATCTTCGACACGATCTTGTTCCGATGGCTCCCACGACCGAAAATGAAGATTTCGAGATCCGTCCCCGCCATCCCCTGCACCCCGGAGGGGGACTCCCACGCCGTGGTCCCCGGCGCCCCGGACTGCTGCCAGGGCCTCGTGGAGGTGGGCTGCAGCGAGCCCGACCCCAGCACCGGCGTGTGCACGGCCTGCGCCGGAGCCACCTACTGCACGGCTTGCGGCGACGGCACCTGCGGACTTGGTGAAAACGAGTGCCGCTGCCCTGACGACTGCCCCACCACGAGCTGCACCCCGGAGGGGGACTCCCACGCCGTGGTCCCCGGCGCCCCGGACTGCTGCCACGGCCTCGTGGAGGTGGGCTGCAGCGAGCCCGACCCCAACACCGGCGTGTGCATGGGTTGCGCCGGGGCCACCTACTGCACCGCCTGCGGCGACGGCATCTGCGGGCTCGGCGAGAACAAGTGCCGCTGCCCCGCCGACTGCCCGTGACCCCCCACCCCACGGGCAAACGAGTCCATCTGCTCTCTCGCCCCTTTCCTCCACCGCACGCCGACTGCCGACTTGGGTTGACGCGGAGCAGGCGAGTCTGGCGCTCCCGCTCTGGCGCGGATCGCCACATCACGCCCGGCTTTGATCGCGCCGCCACGGTGGTATAGTGCGCTCGATCCCGAGCGCCCGAGCGCCAGAGCGCCAGAGCGCCCGAGCGCCAGAGCGCCAGAGCGCTAGAGCGGTGGCGCGCCAGAGTGGTAGCGCTCCAGAGCTACAGAACGCCCGAGCGCCAGAGCGCCAGAACGCTAGAGCGGTGGCGCGCCAGAGTGGTAGCGCTCCAGAGCTACAGAACGCCAGAAACCCAGCACTCCCATCGTATCGGTAACGGAGGCCCAGCCATGCAGCATCGAAACCGGAGACGCGCGCACACAGCGGCCCGTGCGGCCCAGCAACGAAAACGCCGCGCCCATCGCTTCTCGCACCGAGCCGTCGCCGCCGTCGCCGCCGTCGCCGTGGTGGCCGCCGCGGCGATCCTGACGGGCCCCCGCGGCGCAAACACCGCGCGGGCGGCCGAGGGCATGCACCTGCTCCACGAGATCGATCGGCTGCCGTGGGTCAAGCTCAAGCGCCAGGGCCTCGCCCTCGACAAGGCCGGGCTCCAGCGCCTGGCGCCCGCCGTGGTGCAGCTCGCCCGCGGGGGCACCGGCTCCTTCGTCTCGAACCGGGGGCTCATCGTCACCAACCACCACGTGGCCTACCGCTGCCTGGTGCAGCTCGACGGGTCGTCGCACCCGGGCATCATGGACAAGGGGCACGTGGCCTCGTCACAGAGCCAGGAGATCCCCTGCCCGAGCTACGACCTGCTGGCGGTGCAGAAGATCAAGGACGTCACCCGGGAGGTGCGCTCGGTGATCAAGCGCGGCATGAAGCCGGCCCGCCGCGACACCGCCCTGCGGGTCAAGCGCCGCCGCCTGGAGCGGCGGTGCGAAAAGACCGCCGGGCGCATCTGCGAGGTGCGGGCCCTCAACGGCGGCGGCGGTTACACCCTGTCGATCTACGAGCGCATCCGGGACGTGCGGCTCGTCTACGCCCCGCCCAAGGCCCTGGGCAAGTTCGGCGGGGACGTGGACAACTGGCGCTACCCCCGCCACACGGCGGACTTCACCTTTTTGCGAGCCTACGTCTCGCCGAAGGGCAAGGGGCGGCCCCACCACGCCAAGAACGTGCCCTACCGGCCGAAAAAGTGGCTCAAGGTCGCCACCTCCGGCGTGAAGCGCGGCCAGCTCACCCTGGTGTTGGGGTTCCCGGGGCGCACCATGCGCCACGCCACCTTGGCCCGGGCGCGCTTTCACGCCCGGCACCAGATGGCGCCCAAGGCCAAGCTGTTTCGCGCGCTGCTGGGGGTGCTGCCCACCACCGGCCTCACCGGGCGGCGCTACGGCGGGCTCAACGCCGGGCTCAACAACGCGGCCAAGTACTACGAGGACTCCCGCAAGCAGTTCAAGAAGTTCAACTTCTTTGAGCGCAAACGAAAAGAACAGCAGGGCTGGCTCGAGCGCGCCGGCAAGCGGCGAGGGTCCCTCGAGCGCCTGCTCGCGCGCGTGGACCGCATCTACGCCGACGCCCGCAAGGTCAGCCGCGAGTCCACGGTGCTTTCGTATCTCCAATCCCGGATCGTGCGCAGCCTGTCCACCGCGGTGGACATCGTACGCTGGAGCCGGCTCAAGCGCGTGCCCGATCTGCGCCGCGAGGGCGAGCGCTACCGGGACAAGAACCTGTACCGGGTGCGCCAGCAGTCCAAGCTGCTGGAGAAGATGACCACCCCCGAGGGGGAAAAGGCGATGCTCAAGGGGCTGCTGCGCCACGCCGCCGCCCTGCCCCCCTCGCAGCAGCCCCGCTTTCTGCGCTGGCTGCGCCGCTACGGCCGCCGCAGCCTGGCGCGGATGCGCAAGCGGGCCCGCCGCAAGGGGACGACCCTGGCCAAAGCCTTCGCCGAGGCCACGGGCGGGGCCAAGCTGACCCTCATCGCCAAAACCGCCACAAACGCTCCGCGCCCGGCGGCCCGGCGCGTCACCCCGCGCCGGCGGCCGGCCCCGCGGGTGCGCCCCCGCCTCCGCGCCCAGACCCGCCCGCGCCGTCCCAACGCGCTGCTCGCCGCGGTGGATCTCATCTACGCCCGCACCCGGCTCTACCCCCGCGACGTCACCGACGAAAAAACCGTGGCCCGGGCGCGGCGGCGGCGGGCGCGGCTGCTCAAGGCCTCGGCGCGCCGGGTGCGCCGCAGCCGGGACCCGCTCTTGCAGCTCGCCGTGCGGGTGGCCGACGAGGCCCGCAAGCTACGAAAGGGGCCTCTTTTCGAGCTGCGCAAGGTGCTGGCCCCGATCCTGCGACCGCGGCTGGTCACCGAGTTCATCCGGCCCCGCTACTGGGACGCCAACTTCACCCTGCGGCTCTCCTACGGCACGGTGCGCGACTATCACGAGAGCGCCACGGGCAAGGACTGGCGCTACGTCTCCCGGCTCACCTGGCTCATCCGCAAGGGCCGCGGCAAGTTCCCCTTCCGCGTCCCCCCCAAGCTGCGCAAGGTCTACCGCCAAAAGGACTTCGGCCGCTGGGTGGATCCGGTCATCCAGGACGTGCCGGTGAACTTCACCGCCACCCTGGACACCACCGGGGGCAACTCCGGCAGCCCGGTGCTCAACGGCCGCGGCGAGCTGGTGGGCCTGCTGTTCGACGGCACCCCCGAGTCCATCCTCAGCGACTGGCAGTACCTGCCCCGCAAGCAGCGCTCCATCTGCGTGGACATCCGCTTCGCGCTCTTTTTGGCCGACAAGGTGCACGACGCCACCCGCGTGCTGCGCGAGCTCGGCCTGCGCCATCCGGATTGACACGTTCCAATCGCCGTGAGTTAGGGAGCGGGTCAAAATAAACTCTGCACTCGGGACGCC
>CAYFWA010000587.1:0-4843 GCA_964346625.1 uncultured Myxococcales bacterium | reverse complement strand
CCTTGTCACCGCCCTTGTCGCCGCCCTTGTCGCCGCCCTTGTCGCCGCCCTTGTCACCGCCCTTGTCACCGCCCCCATCGCCGCTCCCCTCGCCCTTCTTGCCGGCCTCGGGCTGCTTCTCCGGCGGCAGGTCGCCGGTGACCTGGTAGCCGTCCTTGGAGTCCTTGGCCTCGCTCTGGACCAACTTGGCCTCGGGGCGCAGGTTCGGATCGTCCGGGTCGTAGGTCTTGCCCGGGATGGCCACGAAGTGCTCGATGGGGCTCTTTTGCTTGCCGCGGATCCGCCCCTCGGTGACCATCACGCGCACGGGGCGGCGCAGGGTGTAGTAGTAGCCCCGGGTCTTCAGATCGATGCGGTAGCGCTTGCCCCGCACCGTGAAGCTCCGGGCGTAGGCCAGGGGCACCTGCCCGCGGCGCACGAACTTGCTGTGGCGCAGGATGAAGGAGAACAGCCGCACGGCCTTGTGGTTGTGCATCCGGTGGCAGCCGTGGGAGTAGCGCGTGAGGATGGACATGTAGTCCACCGAGCCGTGGGTACGGATGCCGTTGTCCTTCCACACCACCTTCTCGCCGCGCTTGGCCTCCTCGATGTGGTAGGCCGCCACCAGCCCGTAGGCCGAGGCGTAGCTCGGGCCGATCTCCTCGCGGTTCAGCCGCCGGATCCACCGCCCCCCCTTGCGCTCGGCCTTGACCAAAGACTTGGGTGGGGTGGTGGCCGGGGGGATCCACACCGGTCCGGCCACGATGTCGCGCCAGATCCGCGGACCCACCTCCGAGCCCTTGTAGGCGTAGTACTCCTTGCCGTCCTTGTACTCCTTGCGCCAGCCGCCGATGGTGGTGTGGTAGCGCACCAGGGGCACCCGCTGGTCGCCCTTCCGCGCGTACAGCGTCAAGGTGGGCCGGTAGTGACGGGGGAAGGACCGGCGCTTGCCGTCGGCCCGCACCGGGGGGTCGTACCAGACGTCCCCCCGGTCGATCACCACCTCGAAGCGCATGTACGGCCGATAGTAGTCCGGCCGGGGCGGCAGCTTCACGCCCACCCGCAGGTGCTTGAACACCTCCGGCGGGTGGCGCAAAAAGAACCGCAGCACCTTGTCCGGCGTGTCGAGATCCATGGCCTGCAGCACCTGGCGCGTGTAGCGCGACACCAGATCGGGCCCCCGCTTGAGCTTGCCGCGGCGGGCCCGCGGCACGTCGTGGTCGTCCTTCAGCGACGCGGAGCCGTCCTCGATGATCCCCACGGAGTGCACCACGCGCTCGGTGATCACGCGCTCGAAGGTGGCGAAGTTGTTCTGTAGGGGGGGCCGGGCCAGGGTACGCAGCGTCTTGCCGTAGAGCTGCCCCCAGCCGTAGAGCATGTGCTTGCGCTCGAAGCGGGCGAGGGCCTGGTGGGTGTCGTGATCGAAGTGCATCCGCCGGACCCGCTCCCCGTCCTGATACAGCCCCTCGCACTGGAGGCGGCGCTGCGCCTGATTGATCACGGCCAGCTTGGTCTGGAAGAGGCGATAGCGTTTGGACAGGAAGGCCTCGCCGCGGCTCTTGAGCTGATTGACGCTCTTGGCGCCGGTGCGCCGCATGGCCTTGCGCACCTGGCGCTTGAGCTCACCGTATCGCTCCAGGATCCGGTCGGACTTGCTGCCCCCCTCGTATTTCACCGCTCCTCGGTAGCCCTTTAGCACGGTTGGGCGCAGCTTCTCGTAGCAGTCGCGGGCCTCGTCCTCCAGAAAGCGGCTGCGCACCACGGACAAAGAGGGCGGGATGCCGTAAAGCTCCACGTAGTTGTGCTCCCCCTTGCCCAGGGGCTCGCCGGCCTCGTCGGTGAGGTCGTTGGCGACCTTCACGAAGGTCTCGCGGTACTCGTTTTTCTTGAAGTCGTCTCGACCCGCCGAGCGCTCCTTGAACAGGTAGGGCACCCAGTCGTCGCTGAGGTCGATCAGGGTGTAGCCCGACAGGCGCGCGTCATCGTCGCGCACCACCTGGGCCTTGCCCTCCTCGAACAGGTACACCCGGCGCTCGGCCGGGATCTCGGACGCCTCGGGCAGCCGCAGCTTCGCCGCCTCGTCGGCGGGCGGGGCGAAGGGCGGCGGCGGGATGATGGGCGGCTGGGCCGCCGAGCTCGACGCCCCCTGCCCCGCCCCCGACGGCCCCGCGGCTCCGGGATCGCCGCCGGCTTCTGCCTGGCCGGGCGCCAGGGCGGCCCCCTGGGAAACCTTGTCCATGGCGCCGGTGGGCCCGGAGTCGCCTCCCCAGAAGCTGCGCGTGGCCAGGGCCACCGACACCGCCGCCAGCGCCGCCGCGAAAAACAGCGCGATGGCCGCGGTGATGGCGCCCGAGCGCGGGTTGGATCGAGCCTCCACCCGCCGCGCCCCTGCCGCGTGCGCACGGCGGCGCGTCTCGGGGCTGCGCGTCGAGGCCATGTCGGGACGGTCACGGAGGGTTCTTGTCGCAGACATGCCTACATTTGAACACACGTTCCAGGACGGGCAACTTTTTTGATTACGCTTTTGATATCAGATGGATAGGAAACGCCAACCGGTAGGAAGCGGAGCCGGACCAAACGGGGCGATGAGGGAGAAGAACGAGCGTGGGGGAAAACGATGAAGGGAGGAGAACGAGCGTGGGGGGGAGCCGGAGCTCGAAGCGAGCCGCCACGCCCTACGCGACGCTCAGGGCCCGAACCGGTTGTACAGCAGCACCGCCGCGGCGATGCCCAGGGCGATGGTGATCACCCACCAGAAGATGTCCACCGCCCGCTTGCTGCGCTTGGAGGAGGCCTGCTTGCCCACCACCGAGCCGGCGATGTCCTTGAAACCCGAGCGCATCCCCATCATGGCGCCGCCCTTGCCGCGCTGGGAGCTGCCTTCGTCCGAGACGCCACTCGACTTCGACCCGCCCTTGGATCGTCGTTTGACTTTTTTACGTTTCTTGGGTTTGGCCATCGCCTGGATAGATACAACAGATCCGGACGAGCCGCCAGGATCCATCCAGGATCATCGCCGGGGGTCAGGGGCGAAGCTGGTAGCGGGCCATGGCCTCCACCATGGCGTCCTGGATGCGGCGGACGCGGTAGTGGGGGCCCTGAAAGCCGTTGTGCAGGATGGCGAACAGGAGGGGAGGACGGCCGCGGCGGCCGTCCACGAAGCCGGCGAGGCAGCTCACGCCGTCGAGGGTGCCGGTCTTGGCGTGGACGCGGCCGGCGGCCACGGAGCCGCGGAAGCGCTTGGACAGGGTGCCGCGGATGCCGCCCACGGCCAGGGAGTCGTAGATGGCGCGGTAGAGCCAGGGCAGGGTCTTGAGCCGCTGCAGCAGGCGCACGAGCTGGCGAGGGGAAAAGCGCGTGCGGCCGAACAGGCCGGAGCCGTTGGACATCCGGTAGCGGCCGCGCCGGATGCCGGAGCGACGGAGCAGGCCCTGGCTGGCGCGGATGCCCTTGCGGGTGGAGCCCGGGGGGCCGAGCTTCTTGGCGCCCAGCGCCTTGAGGAGCTGCTCGGCGTAGAAGTTGTTGCTCTCGCCGTTCATGGTCTTGACGAGCTGGACCAGGGGCTCGGAGCGGTGCCGCAGGATCACCGGAGCGTCGCCGGCGCGGCCGCGCTTCACCGGCCCCACCGTGATCCCCTCGTCCTCGAGCATGCGCTTGAAGGACTCGCCGGCGTAGCGCGTGGGGTGCAGCACGCGCACCCAGCGCCTGACCGTGGCGCTGCCCGGCCGGATGGCGCCGTTGACCACCACCTTGAGCTTCTTGCCGTGACGCACCGCGAAGACGTAGACGCGGTTCTTGCGGCGGTTGCGGGTGCGGATGCCGCGCTTGAGCTCGAGATAGCCCGAGGGAGGCAGCAGGGTCACCTTCGCCCTCTTGCCCGGCTCGGTGGGCTCCACCACCACCTCCACGGTGTTGCCGTCCAGCGACACGGCCCCGGTGGGGGTCATGTAGGCCGAGCTGGAGGGCTTGCGGAAGCCGGGCGGCCAGTGCCGCCCGTCGAAGTAGTGGTCGTCCACCTGCAGGGACGGGATCTGCTTGACGCCCTTGGCCGCGAGCGCCTTGGCCAGCTTCCCGAGGTCGTTGCGGGTGAGCGAGGGATCGCCGCGCCCCTGCAGCACCAGGGGCGTGGTCATCCGGTTTTTTTCGATGCGCCCCCGCAGCGTGGTCTCGAACCGGTGCTCCCGGCCCATCAGGCGCAAGGCCACCGAAGAGGTCACCAGCTTGACGCAGGAGGCGGGGTGGAGCCGCCGCCGCCCCCGGCGGGCGAACAGCACCGGACCGCCGAGGACCTTCACGTAGACCGCGAAGGTGCCCTTGCGGGCCAGGGGCTTGCGGACCTGCTTGCGCAGCCGGCGCTGGAGCTGCTGCTTGGTCAGCCCCACCCCGCGCCCCTGGGCGGGGGGCGGTCCGCTGGTGAGCAGGAGCGCGAGCCCGCTGGTCCACAACAGCAGGCGTGACCGGCGCGCCTGCCGGGGTGTGCGATTCAGGCCTCGATCCAGACCTCGATCCAGACGAACCATGCTCTCCTCGTAGCGCTCCATCGACACATCTACGCTGACACCTTGCCGCCTTGCTCCCTGCATCTGCATGATGCACCAAGGTGTCCTACTCGACCCGGACGCGCAAGGGGGCCCCCGCATTCAAGGGCGGGGGGAGTCGCGGGGCGCTGCCGCGCGCCGCGGCGCGGCGGTGCTCATGGTCGCGCGACGCGCCGGTGCCCCCATGACCGCGCGGCGGGCAGGCGCTACCGCGCCCATGGCCGCGGGCCTCATCGCTGCGGCGTCCATGGCCGCGGGCCTCATCGCTGCCGCGTCCATGGCCGCGGGCCTCATCGCTGCCGCGTCCATGGCCGCGGGCCTCATCG
>CAYFWA010000586.1:0-4844 GCA_964346625.1 uncultured Myxococcales bacterium | reverse complement strand
CGTCGCCCGCGCCGCAGCACGTCGCCCGCGCCGCAGCACGTCGCCCGCGCCGCAGTATCACCCGGGCCCCTCCGGGCTGTCAAAAAAGAGGGGAGCTCGGCCCGAGCCCCCTCTTTTTTCTTGATTTCTCCCGGCGGGGGTGTGATTCACAGACAGAAGCGTTGCGCGGCCTACGGCTGGTTGGACAGCGATCCCGCGCGGATGTGACCGTCGAGATGGAGACCGAGGCCTCGTCCATAGCGCGCCGCGACACCTGGATCGCGTCAGTGGCGCTGGCTTTGCTGGGGATACTGTGGGGGGTGCTGCAGCTTTACTGGCAGGCGGCCCTGCTGCTGCTTTGTGCGGCGGCGCTGGCCTTCTTCGGGCTGAATCGCAGGCGCGCCGCCGCGGCGCCTCCCCCCGATCCCACGCCGCCGTCGCCGGCGGCCGGCAAGCGGGGCTCGCGACGCGCGCGGGGCCGGCGGCGCAAGCGGTGAGCAAGGTTGAGAGCGGTGGCCCGCGGGGCGGCGGCGGCGACCCGACGAGGACCAGGGTTGACATCGGCTTCGGTCGAGTCCATTGCAGCCAAGAGACGCCCGCGCGGCCGGCGCGCCCGCGGGCCGCGCACCAGGAGCTCGATCCCATGGCTGAAAACGATTCGCAGCAGGCCGAGGCCCCGAAGCAAAAGCCCAGAAGATCCGGCTTGACCATCATCAACCGCGAACGGTGCAAGGGCTGCGGGTTCTGCGTGGCCTTCTGTCCGGCCCGCAACCTGCAGCTTTCGAAGGCGTTCAACCGCAAGGGATACCACTATCCCGAGGTGGTAGACCAATCGGTGTGCAAGGGCTGTGATCTGTGCGGGACCCTCTGCCCCGACTTCGCCATCCACGGGACGCGCCCCAAGAAGTAGCCTCCGGCGCCCCTGAGCTTGTATCCGGCGCCCCTGAGCTTGTATCCGGCGCCCCTGAGCTTGTATCTTTACGAAAGAAAAGGCTTTTTCAGAGCCAGACCACCTAGAAGGTGACGCGATGCACTCAGACGTAGAGAGCGTGCTTACCGGCACCCACTTCATTGATGGCGACGTGGCCTGCGCCGAGGGCGCCATCGCCGCGGGCTGCCGGTTCGCCGCCGGATATCCCATCACACCCTCCACCGAGGTGGTGGAGCGCCTCGCCGCGCGTTTTCCCCTGGTGGGCGGGATGTTCGTCCAGATGGAAGACGAGCTCGCCTCCTCCATCGCCATCATCGGCGCGGCCTGGGGTGGGGTGAAGGCCATGACCGTCTCGTCGGGGCCGGGCATCTCTTTGATGCAGGAGCACATCGGCCTGGCGGTGATGACCGAGACCCCCACGGTCTGGGTGAACGTGCAGCGGGGGGGACCCTCCACCGGGTTGCCCACGCTCCCGGCCCAGGCCGACATGATGCAGGCGCGTTGGGGCTCGCACGGCGACTATCCCGCCATCGCGCTCTGCCCGAACTCTCCGCAGGAGGCCTTCGATCTCACCGTGGCCGCCTTCAACCTCGCCGAGGAGTACCGCACCCCCGTGATGGTGATGCTCGACGAGGCGGTGGGTCACATGCTGGAGAAGGTGGTGATCCCCAAGGGCGACGCCATCGCCGTGGCGCCGCGGCGCTACACGAAAAAACCCCCGGAGCAGTTCAAGCTCTACGAGTGCGAATCGGGCAAGGTGCCCGAGATGGCGCCCACCGGCCAGGGCTACTACTTCCACGTCACGGGACTCACCCACGACGAGCGGGGCTATCCGGTGATGTCCGCCGAAGCCCAGGATCACTTGATCAAGCGGCTCAAGGCCAAGGTGGACGATGACACCGACAAGATCATGAACGTGGAGTGCTCCCAGGTGGAGGACGCCGAGATCCTCGTGCTCAGCTACGGCATCACGTCGCGGGTGACCGAGCGCGCCATTCAGCTCGCGCGCGAGCAGGGCCACCGGGTGGGGCACATCCGGCTGATCACCGTGTGGCCGTTTCCCGCGGCCTTCCTCGATGACCTCGTGGGGCGCGGTCACGTCGAGGCGGTGGTGATGCCCGAGCTCAACCTCGGGCAAGTGGTGCTCGAGGTGGAGCGTATCGTGTGCGGCCGAGCGGTGGTCCGCGGCGTGCCCCACGCCGGCGGCGCGGTGCACGAGCCCGAGCAGATCTTCCGCGCCATCCAGGAGGTGGCCTCATGAGCCGTGAGCAATCCGATACCGCGATCCTGCAGGCCGTTTCCGTCAACAGCCCCATGGAGGACTGGCTCCGCATGGAGCGCATGCCCCACATCTGGTGCCCCGGCTGTGGCATCGGCACCGCGGTGAACTGCTTCATCCGCGGCGTGGAAAAAAGCGGCATCCCCCGCGAAAAGCTCGCCATCGTCTCGGGCATCGGCTGCACCGGGCGGGTGGCCGGGTACCTGAAGCTCGACTCCTTTCACACCACCCACGGGCGGGCGATCCCCTTCGCCATCGGCCTGAAGCTGGCCAACCCCGAGCTGCACGTGGTGGTCTTCTCCGGCGACGGGGATCTCATCGCCATCGGGGGAAACCATTTCATCCACGCCGCCCGGCGCAACGTGGACATCACCGTGGTTTGCGTGAACAACTTCACCTACGGCATGACCGGGGGGCAGGTGGCGCCCACCTCCCCCGAGCACTCCATGGCCACCACCACGCCCTACGGCAACCTCGAGCCGCCGTTCAACCTGGCGCACCTGGCCGACTCCAGCGGGGCGTCCTACGTGGCCCGCTTTACCACCTTCCACGTGCGCCCGCTGGTCAACACCCTCAAGGAGGCGATGACGAAAAACGGCTTCTCCTTCGTGGAGGTGCTGTCGCCCTGCCCCACGCTGTTCGCGCGCCGCAACCGGCTCGGGGACGGGCTGGACATGCAGCGGATGTTCAAGGAAAAGGCCGTGCGACGGGACTGGGAGCCCGCCTCTTCGGCCTCGGTGGACATCGACAAGGGCCCCATCGTCATCGGCAAGTTCAAGGATCGGCCGCGGCCCGCCTTCCTCGAGGTCTACAACGAAGAGATGACCAAGACCCTGGGCGCGGAGCGTTTCCACCCCTACGGCCCGGTGACCATGGTGGATCCGGATGAGAACTGATATGAACGGTCAGTCGCTGGGGAGCGTCCCGCCGACCCCGCAAGGAGCGATCATGCAGACGGCGCAGCCCTATGAGATCCGCATCGCCGGCTTCGGTGGCCAGGGCGTGATCCTGGCCGCCATGATTCTCGGCCGAGCGGTGTCCATCGTGGAAAACAAGCACGCCACGCTCGTCCAGAGCTTTGGACCGGAGGCGCGCGGCGGGGCCTGCAGCGCCCAGCTCGTGCTCTCGGACGACAAGGTGCTCTACCCCTACGTCAAGCAGCCGAATCTGCTGGTGGCCATGTCCCAGGAGGGGCTGCGCAAGTACATCGACACCCTGCGGCCCGACGGGACGTTGATCTACGAGGCCGACCTGGTGGACGTGAGCCAGGTTTCCAAGGACCTGCGTCGGTGCTCGGTGCCGGCCACCACCATCGCCGAGACCCTGCGCCGGCGGATCGTCACCAACATCGTGATGGTGGGGTTCATCGCCGCGGTGGCGGGAGTGATCGGCCACGACGCCGCGCGCGAGGCGGTGATGAAGTCGGTCCCGCCCGGGACCGAGGGGCTCAACGGCAAGGCCTTCGAGCTTGGCTATGACTACGGCATGGAACAATACGGCGTGGAGCACGACGGGAAGGTGTAGACCACGGGAAGGTGTAGACTACGGGAAGGTGTAGACTACGGGAAGGTGTAGACGATGAACCTGCGAATCGATCCCAACACCACCGGCGCCGGATACCCCAAGGAGCTGCAGCTCAAGGACTCCCGACAGGCCATCTTCCGGCCCATCGACGAGTCCGACGAGGAGCGGCTTTTGCAGTTTTACCGGGACCTACCGCCGGAGACACGGCTGCGCCTGCGGCAGGACAACACCAACCGCAAGGTCCTGCGACGGTTCCTCGAGGAGATCCCGCTGGGGCGCATGGCCCTGCTGGGGGCCTTCGATACCGAGCAGGAGCGCATCGTGGCCGAGGGGAGCCTGCGCATCATGCACCACGGCTGGGCGCGCCACGTCGGGGAGGTGCGCTACTGCCTCGACCCGGACTGGGCTCCCAGCGGCTTGGGGGGCCTGATCGTCCTGGAGCTGGTGGAGATCGCCGCCACGCAGTCACTCGACAAGCTCGTGTACTACGTGCTGGATGACCAGGTGCGGCTCAAGGCCATGCTCAAGAACATGGGCTTCGTGGAGGAGGCGGCGCTGCGCGATCACGCCACGGATCTGGCCGGCAAGAAGCACGACGTCTACATCATGTCCAACTACATGGCCGAGCTGTGGCGCAAGATGGAGGACATGATCCTCGATCACGAGTTCCCTCCCTATCCTTGACGAGATTCTTGACGAGATTCTTGACTAGCCGTTTCGAGCGGGGCCATCGACCCGCCGCCCTTGCCCCACCCGGCCCACACCGGAAAAGACCCGACCATGAGCTACGATCATCTGAGCATCGACGCCAAGTGGCAGCGCCACTGGCTCGAAAACGAGACCTTCCGGGCCCCGGACCACAGTGACCGGCCCAAGTACTACGTGCTCGACATGTTCCCCTATCCGTCGGGGGCGGGGCTGCACGTGGGTCACCCCGAGGGCTACACGGCCACCGACATCGTGAGCCGCTACAAGCGGATGCGCGGCTACAACGTCCTGCATCCCATGCTCACAGGCAGGACATTGGGGGCGCCGGCCAACCCGGGCGTAGTAGCGGTCGACGCTCGTCAGCCGTGTGAACCCGTACTTTTCGAAAAGCACCCGGCTGTCGGGGGCGACGGGCCGGTGCCA
>CAYFWA010000585.1:3482-4851 GCA_964346625.1 uncultured Myxococcales bacterium | reverse complement strand
CGGCTGCTCGGGCTGCGAGAACCCGTACAACGGGCTCGACGTCAGCCGCCTCTCGGTCTGTGCCCTCGACAACGTCGAACAGTATCGCGTCCTGACCGCAGAGGAGCTCGATACGCTCCTCGAGCTACCCTGCGAGTGCGAGTCGGTCCCCTTGCGCCGGTTGCTCGACGGGTACGCGTGTAGCAAGTGTGGCGAGCTCTACTGGTACTCCTTCTGCTGGGAAGAGGTCGTCCAGGATAGCTGCACCTGGCACTGCCCCGAGTGCGGCGAATGCCGCGACTGGCGAGAGTGGCACTACCCCACCTGTAACCAACCGCTGCACCTACGGCGTCACCCTGCCGTGCGAGTACTGCGGCGGGCGCCACCGAGCTCGCTTCTGACTCGAGTTTCGCCCTCTCGCGTCGCCCCGATCCCTCCCATCGTCCACTCTCCGAGCCCCGCTCGCGCTTGGGAGCACTGCGTGACGTGTGCCGGTTTTCGACCGTCAGGAATCCGGTTCTTAGGGTCCTGATCAGAATTGATGGATCGGCGTCCCGAGTGCAGAGTTTATTTTGACCCGCTCCCTTAGCCGTCCTTCGCCGTCACCAGCGATACTCAGCGCACCAGCGCCACCCGCCGCGGCGGCGCCGAGCTCCGCACGAGCGCCGACCTCCACCTCGGCCGCATCGCCGCGGCAGCCCCGCCGGCCGCGGCGAGGCAACGCGGCATCGCGGCGTCGCGGCGTCGCGGCGTCGCGGCGTCGCGGCGTCGCCGCGCGCTCAGATCCGCCGCAGCCGCGCCATGTCGACCTCCACCGACACCGCCCGCTCGAACATGTGCACCTTGATCATCAGCCGCACGCCGCCTTTGCGAGGCTCCAACACCTCCCCGATCACGCCCTTCATCGCCCCGGAGATCACCTCCACCCGCACCCCCGGCTGGAACTGATCCTCGGCCACCGCCGACGGTCGCGCCACCAGGGTCATCCACAGGTTCTGCAGGTCCGCGTACAGCTCCTCGGGCCGCGGCACCCGCATGAACTGCACCACCGCGTTGGACCGCAGCAACGCCACCTTGTCGAAGGACTCCTGCAGCACGAACAGATACCCCGGGAACACCGGCAGCCAGGAAGTGCGCACCGACCGGTTCGGGTAGGTGTGCTTGCGCAGCATCGTCGGCAGGTAGTGCCCCACCCCCGCCATCTCGCAAAACCGGGCCAGCTTCTTTTCCGCCCGCGGCTTCGTGTGCACGGCCCACACCGGCGCCCGCTCGTCCCCGATGACCGCCTGCACCTCCTCGCGTGGCACCCCGAAGTACTCGCGCGGCTGCAGGTGCGGTTGTGGCTTGGTGATCAGCATCTCAGCGTCTCAGCGTCTCAGCGTCTCAGCGT
>CAYFWA010000585.1:1649-3382 GCA_964346625.1 uncultured Myxococcales bacterium | reverse complement strand
GCAGCCCTGCAGCCCTGCAGCCCTGCAGCCCTGCAGCCCTGCAGCCCTGCAGCCCTGCAGCCCCGCAGCCTTGGAGCCAGATGTCTCTGTTGCCAAAGGCCCCGGGGGAACGCCTGATCCGGTGTCGCCAACACCGGATGAAAAACTCGCAATAACAGCAAACTCGATCGAACTCAACAACCCGCGGCGTGACCCGGGCGCGATCCCGAGCTGCTCGGGTCCCCAGGTCAGCCCTTCAAATTGAAATCCTTGTTTCCTCCCGGTCTCTGCTCGTCGCCAGCATCCGCGCCGGCACGCGCGTTACCGGAGCCGATGATCTCCTTTGAGCCGCCGAACGGCGCCGTAGCCAGGTCCCCAGGTAACCCCGTAGCCGGCTTACCATGGAGCCACGCAGCCAGGCGGATACCTGACAGCCCTGGAATATAACCCAGAAACGGCATCTCGACCAATAGACACTGCGGCAAGGAGCTTGTTGCGGCTCCGGCGAGGCGACCGAATCCCCAAGTGGCTCTTTCGCGAGCCCCGACACCAGTGCCGCACGAGCTCCAGCCAGCGGACGGCGTCGATGGGGCGCCTGCCCCGCCGGCCAGGCCAGCGCCGGAGCCGGCCGGTTGTGCACCCAGGTAAGCTTGGCTACGATGATCAGGGACGCGGGCCCCGGCCCCGGCCCCCAGGCCCAGGCCTACCGGCAACCGTCGCCCCTGGCGCCGCATACCCCTTCGGAGGCACCCGCATGACCCTGGATCCACAGCTCGCCTCGGCCCCGTTTTTCCCCCGCCCGGATCTCCCCTACAGCCCCGCCGACCCGGCCGCCCGCGACCACCTGTTCGACACCCCCGACGGCGTCCGCCACCGCCTCCGGATCTTCGATCTTCCCGAGGGCCCCCAGCGCCAGACTGCCCCCAACATCCTCTTTTTCCACGGCAACGGCGAGACCGCCCGCGACTACGACCCCCAGGCCGCCGACTACCACGCCCTCGGCGCCATCTTGTGGGCCGCCGAGTACCGCGGCTACGGCCCCTGCAGCGGCTCCCCCTCGCTCGAGACCTTTCTCATCGACGCCCACCACAGCCTCGACGAGCTGCAGCGCCTCGCCGCCGCCGAGGGCCGCACCGGCCCCGTGGTGGTCATGGGCCGCTCCCTCGGCTCCGCCCCGGCCATCGAGCTCGCGGCCAACCGCTCCGCCGACCTCGCCGGCCTCGTCATCGAGAGCGGCTTCGCCCGCCTGCTGCCCCTGCTCGAGCTCATGGGCGTGCCCGCCCGCCTGCTCGGCATCAGCGAGGCCGACGGCCCGGCCAACCTCGACAAGATGAAGCGCGTCGGCCTGCCCCTGCTCATCATGCACGCCGAAAACGACCTGATCATCCCCATCGCCGACGCCGAGCGGCTCCACGCGGCCGCCCAGGACCCCGACCGCGTCTTTTTCCGCGTCCCCCACGCCGGCCACAACGACATCCAGCCCCGCGCCGGCGCCGCCTACTTCCAGCGCATCGCCGAGCTGCTCCAGCGCGTGCACCCGGCCCGCTCGACGGAGCAGGGTAACGAGTAGGGGTAGGGCGGGGGCGGCCCCTGCGCAGATCGCTTCACCGCTCAGGGGGTGGCAACCCGGCGCATGCTGACCGGCGCTGCGTTGGGGTTGGACGCGGGGACGCGAGTCTGGGATATACTCCCCGGCATGGCCAGGAAGAGCACCAAGACCAGGAAGAGCACCAAGACCAGGAAGAGCACCAAGA
>CAYFWA010000585.1:0-1549 GCA_964346625.1 uncultured Myxococcales bacterium | reverse complement strand
CAGGAAGAGCACCAAGACCAGGAAGAGCGACAAGCCCAAGAAGAAGGTCCGGGCCGCCACCCGGGAGCCCCGTTCGTCCCTCGACACCTGGCTCCAAAGCAACAAGAAGGACGAGCTGGTGGCCCTGGTAAAGGAGCTCGCCGCCGAGCACCCCGGCGTGGGCGACGCCCTCCTCGATCGCCGAACGCTCACCGCGAACGACGCCGAGCCCCTGCTCCGGGGCGCGCGGCGCGAGATCGTGGCCATTGAGGTGATCGAGTACGATCGACGGAGCTACGGTACCTCTGAAGCGGATTTCACCCGCCTGGACGACCACATCACGCGGCTCATCGAGATCGGCGAGGTGGACGCTGTCGTGGACCTCGCCGACGAGATCCTCAAGGCCGGTGCGGCCCTGGTGGAGAGCGAAGACGAGGGTCTGAGCGCCTACTCCATCGGCCCCATCCTCGAGCGCATCGTCAAGGCCCTGCCCCACTCCTCCCTGTCGAAGGGCGAGCAGCTCGTCTGGGTCACGGAGCGCTCTCTGGCGGACGGCTCCTGCCTGCTCGAAGACGCCGCGGAGGCATTCATGCGCCGCCGCTTCCCTCGGGAGGCATGGCGCCACCTGGCCGACCACCTGCAGCAGCGCCTGGACGAGCACGACCACCGGATCGCCGCGGACAACCGCGGCCGCGGCCGCGGCCGCGGCCGCGGAGGCGACTGGCCCGTCAGCGGAGGCGACTGGCCCGTCACCCACCGGCGCCGCCAGCTCCGCGATCGGCTGGTTCAGGCCCGGGACAAAGCCGGTCTGGGTGACGAAGGCCGCGCCCTGCTCGAGCGGGACGCGCTGGAGCAAGGTGACTACGAGGCGCTGGTGAATCACCTGATCGAGCGGGAGGCCTGGGACGACGCCGAGACCTGGTGCCGCAAGGGCATCGACGCCCGCCTCGAGGCCCCCGCGGCGAAAGCGGCTTCGTCGCGGCGCCGGCGCCGATCGGCCACGAGCCGCCTCGGCGCAGGCGAGGTCGACCCGCTGAGGCACCTTCTGCGCACCGTGTTCGAGCGCCGCGGCGAGCCCGCCCGGGCCGCGGCGCTGCTGGCCACCGACTTTTTCGACCATCCCTCCGCCGAGCGCTATCACGAGCTGATCCGGGCCGCCAAGAAGCTCCGGAAATCCCCGGCCGTGCGCGCCTGGGCGCGCTACTACCTCGAGCACGGCCGCCGGCCCTCCCGCGCACCCCAACGCGGTCGCAAGCCCTGCCACCAGCCCGATCGGCCCTGGCCGCTCCCCACCGACGACGTGCCCACCGGGCGCTCCGGTTCCGGTGCGGCCCGGAAACCGTCCTCCACATCGTCCTCCACATCGTCCTCCACACCGCCCTCCACACCGCCCTTCAAGCCACCCTTCGTGCCGCCCCACGCCCGCGTGCTGTTCCAAATCGCCCGGGACGAGCGACGCCCCGAGGACGTGGTCCGGTGGCTCAACCACCTGCAGGGGCGCGGCCCGAAGGACCCCCCGCCCCCCCCCCCCCGGGCCCCCGGGCCCGCGGGGGGGAGCGGGAGAGCGGCG
>CAYFWA010000584.1:0-4857 GCA_964346625.1 uncultured Myxococcales bacterium | reverse complement strand
CCGCCGCCGAGACCGCCCCGGACCTCCCCACGCTGCAGGCCGAGGTGACCTCGGTGCGCCTGCTCGGCTCCCAGTCCGAGGTCCGCCTCCGGCTGCTCGGAGCCGAACCCGAGGACCAACGCCCCGATCCGGAAGCCGCCGCCGCCGCCACGGCCACCGCCGCCGCCACGGCCACCGCCGCCGCCGCCGCTACCGACGCCGCCGCCGCTACCGACGCTACCGACGTCGCCACCGCGTCCCCCTTCGAGCTCGTCGTCCGCCTCCCACCCCGCGAGGTCAGCCGCCTCGGCCTACGGCCGGGTCAGCCCACTCAAGTGTCTGTTCCCCCCGAAGCCATCCATGTCATGGTAAAATGAGAGTGTCGCTCAACTCCCCAGCGGAATCTCGCGCAAATCGGATCGGGCCTTCGGCATGGAGCACCACGCGAATGGCGGGCATCGCTCAGGCCGTCCCGGGCACGCCACCCAGCCCTCCTGAGAGCCAGGCGTTGCCGAGGGAGCGGGCGTACTCCTCGAAGGCGCGCTCCCAATCCGGTGACTGGGTTGGGGCGGCCTCGACCCGCGTCGAGCCGTCCTCCGGGACCCGCTTGAGAAACCGGACCTCGTCGGGCTCGAGATGCTCGAGGAGCTCGGCCGAGTGCGTGGCCATGACCACCTGGATGGGATCGCCCCCAAAGGTGGCGGTGGACAGCCCTCGGGCCAGCGCCACGAGCTGCTCCAGCAGGAAGGGATGGAGCCCGCGCTCCGGCTCCTCGATGAGGAGTAGCTCGGGAGCGGGTTTTTGAAAGCGTAGGATCAGGAAGGCGAGGGTGAGCATCGTGCCGTCGGACACCTCGGACGGCTGGTACCAGAGATCCTCCGACCACCGGTCCTGAAACTCCAGCCTGAGATACCCCTCCTGCGATGGGCGGTTTTCGACGTCCCGGTACTGAGGTACGAGTCGCCCAAGCCAGGAGGCTAGCTCCGCTTGTTGCTGACGGCCCAGGGAAACGAACACGTTGGTCAGGTTTCCGCCATCTGCGTTCAGGCGAACCTTTGATTGCCGCTGAGGTTGATTGTCTTCCCTCAACCTGTCGAGTTGAAACCGGAGAAACTGGGTGTCCGGTGCGGTGCCGGTTCTTCTTACCTTGCGGTCGTTCTCGGTCCAGACCAGTTCGGCAAATTCTTGGGCTTTTTCCTCGTCGCCAGCAGTACGCTCCGCGCGAACGCGCATGGTGAGCGAATGGTCCCGGCGCCAGATTGTTCGCTCTTTTTGTCCCACAGTGAACCGGAGCGCCTCGAGGATCGCCGACTTTCCCGAGGCGTTGGCGCCCACGAGCACGGTCAGCGGTGAGAGCGCGAGCTCCACGTCGCGCAAACACTTGAAATTCTGGATGTGTACCTTCCGGATCATGATGAGAGGGTACCACAGTCCGTCAGGACGTGGGAGTGGAGCGGGGCAACGCGGTCAGCGAGGCCAGGCGACCCGGCCCATCTCCTCTACGTGGTAACCGCCGAGGGCCGCGACGGACTGGCGGAACTCGGGGTCTTGCAGCAGGTCCAGCAGGGCGGTGACGCGGGGGTCGTCCAGGTGATCCTCGGGGATGCACAGGTCGTAGCGCTCGGTGGCCACGGGGACGAAGTCCAGGCCGAGGGCCCGGGCCGCGGCGAGGATGCCGAGGCCGGCGTCGGCGCCGCCGGCGGCCACCTGCACGGCCACGGCGGGGTGGGTGAACTCCTCTTGCTCGTAGCCCCGGATGTCGCGGGGGGACAGACCGGCGCGCTCGAGCTCGTAGTCCAGCAGGACGCGGGTGCCCGAGCCGGCCTGGCGGTTGATGAAGGTGACGTCTTCTCGGGTGAGGTCGGCCAGGGACCGGATGGACTTGGGGTTGCCGGGGCGCACCAGCAGGCCCTGCTCGCGGTGCGCCAGGGTGACCAGCCGCACGGGTCGGTCGGGCAGGAAGCGCTTCACGTCGGCCACGTTGTGCTCACCGGTCTCGGGATCCAGCAGGTGCGTGCCCCCGAGGTGCGATCGTCCGTCGCGCAGGGCGAGCAGCCCCCCCAGCGAGCCCACGTTGGAGGCCGAGAGGCGCAGCCCGGGGGCGCGGCGGGGCAGCCGGTCCGCGATCAGGTCCAGGGTGATGTCGTGGCTGCCCACCACCACCAGGGTCTTTTCCATGGCGGCGCGCGGCCGCAGCAGCTCGGCCTCCACCGCGTCGCCGGCTTCGCGGCCGTCGCTGTCGGGCGGGATCCGCAGCAGCCCGTCGGCCCGGGTGAGCGACGTGATGGTGCCCGCTCCCCGCTTGAGGGGCAGGGCCACCACCCGCTCGTCCACGCGGCCCAGGTGCACCCGCAGAAACTCGTCGTGGCCGAGCTTGGAGGGCAGCCGGCGGCCGGGCGTGGCGGGCACGGTCTCGCGCGTGGGCGGGGGCAGGCCCTGCAGCCACGCCAGGGCGGGCTTGACGAGCTGATCCACGCACACCCAGGCCGATACGGGATAGCCGGGGGTGCCCACCACGGGGCGCCCCTGCACGCGGCCGAGCAGGGTGGGCTTGCCGGGCATGGCGCGCACCCCGTGGACGAGCACCTCGCCCAGGGCATCCACCGCGCTCTTGGTGAAGTCCCGCGAGCCCGCCGAGGCCCCCGCGTTCACCAGCACCATGGCGACGTCTTGGCGCAGCCCGTCCTCGATGCCCTGTCGCACGCGCTCGAGCTCGTCGGGCACTCGCGGAAGCACCACCGGCTCGCCCCCGGCCTCGCGTACCAGGCCGGCGAGCAGCACGGAGTTGCTTTCGATGATGGCGCCCGGCGCCGGGGGCTGGCGCTCGGCCTCCTGCCAGCTCACCAGCTCGCTGCCCGTGCACAGGATCGCCACCCGGGGCACGGCCCGCACCGGGATCCGGAACACGCCCGCGGTGATCAGCGCCGCGAGGTCGGTGGCGCCCAGCCGGTGGTGGTGGGGCAGCACCAGCTCCCCGGCCACGATGTCCTCTCCCACCCGCCGCACGTGCTGCCAGGGGAAGGCCGCCGCCCCGATCTCGACGTGGTCGGGATCGGGGGTCTGCACGTGCTCGATCATGATCACGGCGTCGGTGCCTGCCGGTAGGGGCTGCCCCGTGTTCACCGGGTGAGCCTGCTCGCCCAGCCGCAGCGCCAGGGGACGCTCCTCGCTGGCTCCGAAGGTGTCCTCGGCCCGCACCGCGTAGCCGTCCATGGCCGCGCCGTGGTAAGACGGCGAGGAGTAGGCTGCGAACACGGGCCCGGCGGTGACCCGCCCCAGCGCCTCGGCGGTGGCCACCGTCTCGCGGCCCCCGAGCGCCTCCCAGGAGAAGGCTTCTTCGAGGATCGCCCGGGCCTCGGCCAGGGTGCGCATTTGCAGATAGACGTTTCGCTTCATCGTGAGTCTCCCGTGTCCTGGGGTACCGGGCCGACAGGCGAGGCGGCGGCGTCGGGCTCTGCGGAGGGCTCCATCGGGACGTCCGGTCCGACGTCCGGTCCGACGTCCGGTCCGGCGTCCGGCAGGGCGGTGTCGGGAAACAGCCGCACCTCCACCGGCTCGCCCTGGGCCAAGCCCTCGCTGCCCAGCGGCACCCGCACCAGGCCGTGGCCCTGGATCAGGGAGCGCAGCAGGCCGCTGCGGCCCAGCACGGGCTCGGCGAGCCAGCCGGCCCCCTCCGGCCCGCGGATGACGCGTACACGCTGGTAGAGCTCGCGGCCGGGCGCGGCGGGGACGTTGCGGCGCAGGGTGGCCTGTAGCCGACCGAAGCGCGGGAGGGCCACCGCGGGCCGCCCGTGGAGCCGCTCGAGCAGTGGCTCCACCAGCAGGTGGAAGGCCACCAGGCAGGAGGCCACCTGACCGGGCAGGCCCAGCAGGTGGTGCGTCCCGGCGCGCACCCAGATGAAGGGCTTGCCCGGCGCCACGCTCACTCCGTGCACCCGCAGCTCGGCATGGGGGGCCGCCTGGAACACCTCGGCGGTGAGGTCCCGCGTGCCCACCGAGGAGCCCCCCGACAGCAGGGTCATCTCGGCCTGCGCTAGGCTGCGGCCCATGGCCGCCTCCAGGGCGTCGCGCCGGTCGGGCACCAACCCCAAAGGCACGGGCTCGCCGCCGGCGGCGCGGACCTGGGCCGCTAGCACGGGGGCGTTCACGTCTCGGATCTGGCCCGGACCCGGCTCCTGCTGCGGGGGCACCACCTCGTCGCCGGTGGACAGGATGCCCACCCGCGGGCGCCGCAACACCGTGGGCCGGGTCTCCCCCAAGGCGGCCAGCAGCCCCACATCCTGGGGGCGCAGCCGGGTCCCGGCGCGCAGCAGCACCTGCCCCGCCTCGGCGTCGTCGGTGGCTCCCAGCACGTGGGTCCCGGGCGCCACGGCCCGGGTGATCTCCACCGTGTCCGGCTCCACTTCGCGGGTGTGCTCCACCATCACCACCGCGTCGGCCCCCTCGGGCAGCATCCCGCCGGTGCCAATGCTGGCGCAGCCTCCCGGGCGCAGCGCGAAGCCGGGCGCCTCGCCCATCACCACTTCCCCCTGCCTGCGCAGATACGCTGGCTGCGACTCGGTGGCCCCGTAGGTGTCCCGCGCGCACACGGCGTAGCCGTCCATGGTGCTGCGCCTGAACCCCGGGAGATCCCCGGGAGCGGTGAAGCCCGCCGCGAGGGTGCGCCCGGCGGCCTCGTCGAGCCCCACGGGCTCGGCGGACAGGGGCGCCACCTCGCGCATTTGCGCCCAGACCTGCTCCAGGCGTTGAACGTGGAAAAAGGGTTTCATTGGCTCACGTCATCCGGGTGCGGCCGTCCGCTTGCCACCCGCTGGCTCCCACCATCGGGGGTGAGAGGTGAGTGGATCCTGGGTATGTGGATCCTAGGATCGGGTCGCC
>CAYFWA010000583.1:0-4883 GCA_964346625.1 uncultured Myxococcales bacterium | reverse complement strand
GGCTGGCCTGCAGGGCCGATGAGGTGGCCGGCTCCGGATCCAAAAATACATGTCAGGTCTGCCATGCTAGGTCTGCCATGTTAGGTCTGCCAATACATGTGGGCCTCGATAGTGAGTCCGGAATAGGCGGCTGCGGTGAGCCCCTAGAAAGGCGGCTGGCGATTATCATTCGATTAAACCGAGTGGTAGAGGTCAACTTCCTGCATTCCAGGGACGATATTCGCGGGTGGCAGACTACCCCACCCTCCAGCAGACCTCCCACCCCCCTATCTGTTGCTCCGTCTAGTTGCATGCTGTCAGCTGACTTTCTAGCCCTGCTGATCCGCTTTGCACTGTATGACTGGCGCCGTTGTCATCGCACGGCATGGCGGATGAGCGCCGGCAGGCTTGTCTTGGTCACCGGGCTTGGAGCTGGTGGGCTCTTAACCGGTGGGCTCGCAGCCAGTGGGCTCGCAGCGCAGCCGGCGCATGCCCAGCAGCTTCCCATCACCAGCTATGGCGTAGACCACGGGATCCCTCCGGCCCCCGTGACGGCCATTGTAGAAGATCCGGGCGGGCGCCTTTGGGTGGGGACCGACGTGGCGGGCCTCCGTCGGCTCGATGGCGCTCCCCAGGCTACGGCGCTCATGACATCGGAGGGGCTGCCAAGCAACACCGTCCGCGCGCTCGCGGCTGGTCCGGACAGCGTCATGTGGGCTGGCACCGATGGCGGCCTGGCTGTGCTACGGCCCGGTGCAGACGGGCCACGCCCACTTGGGCCGAAGCAGCCCGTTGTGGCCGTCGCCGCCGCGCCGAGCGATAGCGCCTGGTTCGCAACGGCGCATCGCCTATGGCGCACCGATGGGCACGCTGCCGACACCATCGCTGTGCTCGCGCAGGATTCGCTCGCGCAGGACTCGGTCACGGCGCTGCACCGCACGCTAGCGGGCGACGTGTGGGTTGGCACTACGCGCGGCCTGATGCGACTCGATGACGGCGCATTAGTCCCCGATTCCAGTCTCAACGGGTCCGCCACGGTCCACGCGCTCGCCCAGCGGTCCGGCGGCCCGCTCTGGCTGGCGACCAGTCGTGGGCTCGCTCGGCGGGAAGCTGATGGTTCCCTCACCTGGTCGTACCGCGACGCGCCGGTCCATAGCCTGTACGTAGACCGCCGGGGGACGACGTGGGCTGGCACCGCCACCCAAGGCGTACTACGAGTTGATGCAGACACGGTCACCCGCATCACGCGGGCCGACGGGCTGTGCGGCGACGGGATTCACGCTATCGCGCAGGACCGCTACGGCGGGCTCTGGTTCGGCACCGATGGCCCTGGCATCTGCCGCCTCGACCCGACGGCCCTTCGCTTCTTTCGCAACCCGACCGTCGCCACCGGGCAGATTGCCGCTGTGGCCAACACTCCGACCGGCACGCTTTGGCTCGCGCAAGGCAAGCAGCTCTTGGGCTATCCGGACGGTCAGATTGCGCGCCCGCCGGCTCAGCGCTGGACGCTGCCAGCACCAGCAGACGCACTCACCGTAGGGCCCCGCGGCGATACGCTCTGGGTTGGAACCAGCAGCGGCACGCTCTTCCGCCACGCCGCCGGCCGGCTCGATGCCGTTGCCGAAGGGCTCCGCCCGATCCTGGCCCTGACGACGGCGCCGGACGGCACGGTGTGGGTGGGCACGCTCCGCGGCGCCGGCCCTTTGCGCGACGGGCGCGTCCGCATCCACCCCGCCACCCGCGACTATCCCGTATGGGACGTCGCTATCGACGCGGCTGGACGCGTGTGGATGGCAGGTGGCATCGCCGGGGGCAGTGCGCTCCTGCACCCTGGAGACGACCGCCTGGAGCCGCTCCCCGAGACCCTCCAGAACTTTCCTGCCACAGCCGTCGCCGTCGATACCACGGGCGCCATTTGGTGGGGATCCAACCAGAGCCGCGGGCTGCTTCGATACCGGCCCCGCGAAGACCCGCCCGGGCACCTCAGAGCCCTGTACGTCGACGACGGCCTGCTCCAGAATAGCGTGCGCTTTCTCACGCTCGGTCCGCGCAGTCGCCTTTGGGCCGGCCACGAGCAGGGGCTGAGCCGACTGGATCCGCTACCGGCCACCGCGGCCGACACGGTCGCCTTCCGCGTCTTCCCCGCAGCCAAACTGGCCGCAGGTGCCGTTAGTCGCGGGGCCGTGTCGGTCGACACGACCAGACTGTGGGTGGGAACCGACCAAGGCGTGGTTACCTATGCCACTGCGTGGGATCGGTGGACCCAAATGCCGCCCCCCGTCGAGCTGGTGCACCTGCGCACCAACGGCACTCAGCAGCGCCTCGACGCCTCTGGCGCGGCCCGGATGTCCAGGGTGCGCCTCGACCACGCACACGAGCAGATTACTGTCACGCTGCGTAGCAGCGGCATCGCCGGCCCCAACGGGGTGCGCTACCAGTACCGCTTGCGTGGGCTCAGCGGGGTGTGGTCGCCACCGCAGACGAGCAACGCGATTCGGATCGCCAACCTCCCTCCGGGCAACTACGAACTGGCCGTGCGGGCCGTAACGGCGCAGCGCGTGGCGAGCCGACCGCCCCTCACGCTGCCGCTCACGGTCGTACCGGCTTGGTGGCAGCGGCCGTGGCTGTGGGGCGGCCTCGCCCTGACGCTAGTGCTGAGCACGCTTGGTCTCACCCGCTACCGTAGCATGCAGGCGCAGCGGCGCCAGGGCCGACTTAAGGACCTCGTTCGCGAGCGCACGGCTGCGCTGCGGCACAAGACCGAGCGCCTCGAAGAGGCCAACGCCCAACTCGAAATGCTCTCGCTCGTGGCCAGCTCGACGGACAACATCGTCTACATCGCCGCCCGCGACGGTACGCTGCAGTGGGTGAACGCCGCCTTCGAGCGGGCTACCAGCTACACGCTGGAGGACTTGCGGGCCGAGGACATGAGCACCGTCCAGGCCATCTCGACGCGCGACGACATCGACGCGCTCATGGCTGCCTGCCTCGACGAGCGCCAGGCCGTCAACTACGAATCGAGCCTGCGCACCCGCAACGGCGAGCAGCGCTACTACTCGTCCACTCTTTCCTTCAGCACGCGCGCAGACGGCACGCCCGACAAGCTCGTGGTGATCGACACCGACATCACCGACCGCGTCGCCCTGGAACAGGAACTCATCGAGGCGCGCGAGGCCGCCGTCGGCGCTTCCCGCGCAAAGAGTGCTTTCCTGGCGACGATGAGCCACGAGATCCGTACACCCCTCAACGGCGTGATCGGCATGGCCAGCCTACTGGAGCACACCTCGCTCTCGGACGAGCAGCAGGAGCACGTCGACGTCATCCAGTCGAGCGCCCATGCGCTGCTCAGCCTGATCGACGACATCCTGGACTTTTCAAAGATCGAGGCCGAGCGGATCGACCTCGACCCGGCGCCCGTGCGACTGCACGAGGTAGTCGAGGACGCGCTCGACCCTGTCCGGCGAGCCGCCGCCGAGAAGGAGTTGGAGCTGGCCAGTGTGATCGATCACACCGCGCCCGAGGCGGTGGAGCTCGACGCCAAGCGGGTGCGGCAGGTGCTCACGAACCTGCTCGCCAACGCTATCAAGTTTACTGAAGCCGGGCATGTGGCCGTGTACGTGCAGGCCGAGCCCGCCGCGCCCCCCGATCACGCGTCACGCCAGAGGCATCTCCTTGCGCCCGCTCCGGACGCGCCGCCGTATCGGCTCTCGTTCGCCGTCGAGGACACAGGCATCGGCATCCCCACAGAGAAGCAGGCGGCGATCTTCGAGGCGTTCACGCAGGCCGACGGCTCGGACACGCGCAAGTACGGCGGGACGGGACTGGGACTGGCCATCAGCCGGCGCCTCGTCAAGGCGATGGGCGGCACGCTCACGGTCGACAGCGCCCCAGGCGAAGGCTCGACCTTTCGCTTCACCTTGCCAGCGCGAGCCGCCGAGCCGCCTCCGCCCCTCGAACCCGATGCCATCGCCGAGCGCCTTCGCGGCTGCCACGCCCTCGTCGTCGATGACAACCCCGTCAACCGGCGTATGATGGATGAGCTGATGCAGCGCTGGGCCTTGCGCGTAACGACGGCGCCTACCCCGAGCGATGCTCTGGCCCGACTCGCCGAGGCGCGCTACGACCTAGGCGTGCTCGACATGCAGATGCCCGAGATGGACGGCGTAGCCCTCGCGCGCCGCATCGAGGCGCACTCTGCGTACGACGGCTTTCCCCTCGTAATCATGAGCTCGATCGAGCGGCGGCGCGCAGTTGATACGGGTCCTGCAACCGACTGGCTCACCAAGCCGGTGCGCGTGCGACCGCTGCGCCGTACGCTGGCGCGCCTCCTGACACCCGCAGGGTCTGCCCTGCCCCCACCGGAGACGCCTCCGACCGCACCCGAAACGCCCGCTACGGACGCTGCCGAGACGGCGCCACGCGTCCTGCTCGTCGAAGACGACCTCGTCAACCGCAAGGTGGGGCTGCGGCTGCTGGAGCGGCTCGGGTACGCCGCCGACGCAGTGACAGACGGCGGAGCCGCCCTGCGCGCCCTTGATGAGGCCTCCTACGCCGCCATTCTGATGGATATTCGGATGCCAGGTATCGACGGCCTTGAAACCACGCGCCGCATCCGCGCCCGGTACGGGCATGCCCACCGTATCATCGCCCTGACGGCCAACGCGCTCGACGGCGACCGCGAGCGCTGCCTCGACGCTGGCATGGACGGCTACCTCGCCAAGCCTGTCCAGCCCGATCAGCTGCGCGACGCCCTGGCAGCGGTTCGTCGTGGCTACTGATGCGAATACGGGCCCTAGCGCATGTAGCCCTGGCGCGCATATTCATCCGGCTGGAAGCGCAGGGCTCGTGGGCTACCGGACGAGCGTCATGCGCCGCACTTGCACAGAGGATCCGGCCTCCAGCCG
>CAYFWA010000582.1:4588-4883 GCA_964346625.1 uncultured Myxococcales bacterium | reverse complement strand
GGGGCGCCGGGCCCCGCCGCGGCGCCGGCCATGACCTCATGGTGATCGATCCTGCGGCGAATCCTTGACGTATAAAGACTACGGTCTTACTGTAATATCATCGCAACTCGAAGCGCCGCTAACGAGCGGTAAAACCCTAGAGGAGGAACGGCATGAAACGATTCATGATTCCACGCGTCGCCCATTGCTGCGGCGGTAGCTAGGTTCAGTCCTGGGCACGACGCGAAACTGCCCGGCTGACAACAAGGCGAGCTTCGAAGCTCGCCTTGTTGTTTTTTGGGGGCGGCTGCGGTGG
>CAYFWA010000582.1:2717-4488 GCA_964346625.1 uncultured Myxococcales bacterium | reverse complement strand
AGCGACGCGGCTGCGGTGGAGCGACGCGGCTGCGGTGGAGCGACGCGGCTGCGGTGGAGCGACGCGGCTGCGGTTGTGTCATCTTGCCAACACCAGAACACACCCGCTGGACACATTTGTCAGGATCTCTTGACAGACACAGGGAGCGCAAGAACTGAC
The DNA here is from genome assembly GCA_964346625.1 of uncultured Myxococcales bacterium. Taxonomy (GTDB): domain Bacteria; phylum Myxococcota_A; class Polyangia; order HGW-17; family JAJRWW01; genus CAYFWA01. The sequence continues at coordinate 4,329 of CAYFWA010000582.1, read as the reverse complement.
CATAACTTTGTTTCTATTGATTACAATACTTTATGATTTTTTGCGAAACGATCACGGCGGTGGAACGATACCTGCATATACGGAAGCGACACAGACCAGCGACTACGGAAGCGTCTCCAGCGCGACATGTACCCCGAACCGAGGTCGATCATGAACACCCTGAACCCTGTGAGCCCCATGAGCCCGGCGCAGTACGAGTTCGGACAGCACGCAAGGATCGCCATCACCGCGCGATACGTGCTGCTGTCGGTCATCGTGGTGACCACCACCGTGATCACTCTGCTGGCGCACTGAGCCCCTCCCCCCGCCGCGTGCCGAGCCGGCCGCCTCCGGGCGGACGGCTCGGCACGCCAGATGACAGACACAGGACGCTGTCGCTGGGATTCTGGCCTACCCAAAACCAACGCGGCCGCCCTGCGGGCGGCCGGTCTTGAGCGCGACGGGGGCGTTTTCCGGAGGGCTACGGCACGGTTCGTACTGTCTCGCCGGCGCTGGAGTGCATCGCGAGATTGGAGAGCTGTCGCAGGGATTCTGGCCTACGAACCCCGCATCGGCCGCCCTGCGGGCGGCCGATGCGGGGTTCGTAGGCTGCGGGGGGGATGGGATGTTGCCCAGGGACAGAATCGAACTGCCGACACGTGGATTTTCAGTCCACTGCTCTACCGACTGAGCTACCTGGGCGGGCAGGGTCTCAACGGCCGTCTTGTGTACTCGAAGCGGGCAGGGGTGTCAAGCGCAAAGGGCGCCTGACGGCAGAGGAAAAGTCCGGAGCGATTGCGGCGGGTTCGGGTTCTCGGGACTTGGCTAGAAGAAGCCGCCGTCGCCCATGCTGAAGCCGCCGTCCAGGCTCATCTCGCTTTCCGGCAAACAGTAGGTGGTGGTGTCCTGGCTCATGGGCACCGTGGTGCAGTCGTAGCCCTCTCCGGTGCGGCACTCGGTGGCGTCGACGCACTCCTGCAGGCAGTAGGTGGCGAAGCTCATGCCGCCCACGTCGACGCAGATGCCCATGCCGTTGTCGCAGGCTTGCCCCACGGTGCAGGTGGACGAGGAACAGTAGCCGCCCGGGAAGCTCATCATGCTCATGATGTCGGTGACACACTCGGGCGTGCCGTTGGTGATGCCCCCGCACTGGTTGGCGTCGGTGCACGGGTCGCCGGTGATGCCGGTGCCCGGCGTGGACGAGTCCTGCTGCTGGGCCGCGTCCTGCTGCACCTCCGCGTCCTGCTGCTGCGATGCGTCCGGGTCGACGAACGCGTCGTCCATGGATGCGTCGTCCATGGATGCGTCGTTTTGCATCACATGGTTGTTGTTGTTCTGCTGGTTGCCGTCCGAGGTGTCTCCGCCTCCGCAGGCGACCAGGATCGGCAGGCACAACGCAACGATCGTCCCGTACTTATACATGATTCTGACTCCTTGAGCGATATGAACCTCAATAACACGGAAGCCCCGGTCATTGCAAACGCTAGCCACCAGCCCGCCCCCGGTGGGTTGCCCAGGGCACGCCGGGGACCGCGGAACCGGGGAGGACCGGGCCTTTCCCCTCCCCAGTATCCCGTCGACGTTGCGACGGCTCAGGTTTTTCAACCCAGGCGACCCACCAGCTCCGCAGCTC
>CAYFWA010000582.1:0-2617 GCA_964346625.1 uncultured Myxococcales bacterium | reverse complement strand
GCAGCTCCACGCCCGCGCGGTCAACCCAGGCGATCGGCCAGCTCGGCCACCGAGCCCAGCACCAGCTCGGGCCGCAGCTCGGGCTGCGCCGCGAGCTGCTCGGCGGTGCCCTCACCGGAGAGCACGAAGATTCCGAACAGGCCGGCGCGGTGGGCCATGGTCATGTCGGTGTCGAGCTGGTCGCCCACCATGGCGGTGGTCTCGGCCGCCGAGCTGAGCAGCGCCAGGCCCGCGGCCACCATCTCGGCCATGGGCTTGCCGAGGACGCGGGGCCGGCGGTGCACCACGGTCTCGATGGCCGCGATCATGGCCCCGGTGTCGGGGATCAGGCCGCGATCGGTGATGCAGGTGAAGTCCGGGTGGGTGGCGTAGTAGGGACAGCCCTCGGCCAGCTCCAGGCAGGCGCGCTCGAGCCGGGCGTAGGTGAGGGTCTTGTCGAAGCCGAGCACCACGCAGTCGGGCGTGCCCTCGCTGTCGGCGTCCAGCACGGTGAAGCCGGCCTCCTCGAGCTCCTCGCGCAGCGCGGGCGTGCCGAGCAGCAGCACCCGGTGGTGGTCGGTGTGCTCCCGCAGGTAGTGCGCGCTGGCCCGCCCCGAGGTCAGGATCTCCTCGGTCTCGGCCGGGATCCCGAGGCGCCGCAGCCGGTCGCGGTAGGTCACGGCCCGCGCCGAGGAGTTGTTGGTGAGGAAAAGCAGCGGCATCCCCCGCTCGCGGACCCGCTTCACGAACCGCCGGGCCCCGGGGATGCGCTGGTCGCTGACGTACAGCGTGCCGTCCATGTCGGACAGCACGGCCTGGATGTCTTCCAGGCTCCTCGCAGCAGTCTCTTTTGGCATGACGTCTAACCGCTTCCTTCGCTGCAGCCGGGCGTACAGGCCCCCGATCGTGCTGCGGTGAGATCGATGAGTCGTCGAGTCGTCGAGTCGTCGGGTCGTCGAGTCGTCGGGTCGTCGAGTCGTCGGGTCGTCGAGTCGTCGATGGTTGGGTTGGATGAAATGCCCGGAGCCGGAATCGAACCGGCACGGGGGATCGCCCCGAGGGATTTTAAGTCCCTTGCGTCTACCTGTTTCGCCATCCGGGCGCGACGCTGCTCTGCGTGTCGGTGCCGGTGCCGGTGCCGGTGCCGGTGCCGGAACCAGGGCGGCGCGCCGGCCCGTGGCATCGCCGTGCGGCCCCGCTTCGGGCACGGCCACGCCGGCGCCGGATTCGGCCTCTTCGGCCTCACCCGGACCTGGCTCGCGACACGCACCCCCCGACTATAGCCGGATTGGGGCAGGAGGAAACAGGGGAAAAACAGCCACCTCGCTGCCCTGGGGCGCTCTTGACACCCTGCAAAGGAAAATTACGTTGTACCGCATGGTTGGAATACGGTCCGCTCGGGGGATCGCGGTGGCCCGACGGGCCTCCGGGAATGGGCGTGCGGGTTGGACGGTTTTCCCTTAGCCGGTGAGGCTCCGCCCCACGGTGGAAGCACTCGATGGACGCAAGCAACGCGAGCAACGTAACCCAAAGTGAGAGATGACGAAGAGGAAACGCCCCATGAACGAAAGCAGACCACGCACCGTTCGAGCACGCTCAAGACAGCCTGCCCGCTCGGGACAGCCTGCCCGCCCGGGGCACGCCGGCGCGGCCCTGCGGGTCTGGAACTACCTCAAGACGGGCACCCTGCTGGCGGGGCTCACCGCGCTGTTCGGGGCCGTCGGCTACGCCATCGGCGGCATGGGCTGGGCCATCGGCGCGCTGGTGATCGCCGGCCTGATGAACTTCGGCGCCTACTGGTTCTCGGACCGGATGGTGCTGCGCATGAGCGGCGCCGAGCCGGTGTCGCGGGCCGAGGCGCCCGGGCTCTACCGCCTGGTGGAGCGGCTGGCAGACCGGGGCGGGCTGCCCATGCCCCAGCTCTACGTGATGCACGATCCGTCGCCCAACGCCTTCGCCACCGGGCGCAACCCGGAAAACGCGGTGGTGGCGGTAACCACGGGCCTGATGGACCTGATGAGCCAGCCGGAGCTCGAGGGGGTCATCGCCCACGAGCTGTCCCACATCAAAAACCGCGACATGCTCATCATGACCGTGGCGGCGGCCATCGCCGGCGCCATCTCCATGCTGGCGCAGATCCTGGGCTTTTCCATGCTGTTCGGCGGCATGGACGACGAGGAGGGTGGCCTCGGTGGCCTGGGCGCCCTGGCCATGATCATCCTGGCGCCCATCATGGCCATGCTCATCCAGATGTCCATCAGCCGGGGCCGCGAGTACGAGGCCGACCGGTTGGGGGCCGAGATTGCAAAAGACCCCCGCGGGCTAGCCGACGCCCTGGAGCGGCTGGCCTGGGCCCAGGAGCGGGTGCCCACCCGGGCGTCCAACGCCACGGCGCACCTGTTCATCATGCAGCCGCTTTCGGGTGAGGGTCTGGCGAGCATGTTCTCCACGCACCCCCCCATCGACGAGCGGGTGCGGCGGCTGAGGGCCCTGTAGGGGGGTAACGGACGAGGAACCACCGAGAGATCCGGGGAGAATCGCGCCGGAGGCGGGCTGAACGATACAGGGACGAGGGAAACGGAATGAGGGGCGAGGGAATCAGGGAACCGGAGTGAGGGGCGAGGGAATCAGGGAACCG
>CAYFWA010000581.1:0-4886 GCA_964346625.1 uncultured Myxococcales bacterium | reverse complement strand
GGACACCGGAGCCGGACACCGGACACCGGACATCGGAACCGGCCGCCGGAGCCGGACATCGGAACCGGCCGCCGGAGCCGGACATCGGAACCGGCCGCCGGAGCCGGACACCGGAGCCGGACACCGGAGCCGGACACCGGAGCCGGACGCCGGAGCCGGTCGTCGGAGCCGGACATCGGAACCGGTCGTCGGAGCCGGACGCCGGCGCTACGAAAAAGCTTGGGGTCGCCTCCGTGAGCGATAATGCGTCGAGGTGGCGTCGGTGGGTGAGCAGCGGTAGTATCCAGGATACTCGGTCTTCTGCGACGCGCGGCGTGCGGGTGTTTGCTCCTGAGGGCTTGCGCAAGCCGTGGGCGGGGCGGCCGTCGCGGAGCTACTCCCCGAGCAGCTCCGCGACCACCTGGCGGTAGGTGTCGGCGTCGGAGCGGGAGAAGCAGCAGAAGACCACCTGCTCGATGTCGGCGCCGCGATCGCCGTCCAGAAACTCTGCCACGGTGGACACGGCGATGCGCGTGGCCCGCTCCAGGGGGAAGCGGTACACCCCGGTGGAGATGGCCGGGAAGGCGACGCTGGCGGCCTGCTGGTCTGCCGTTTCCTCGAGGCTGCGGCGGTAGCAGGAGGCCAGCAGGTCGTCCTCACCCCGGTCCCCACCGTTCCAGACCGGGCCCACGGTGTGGATCACGTAGCGGGCGGGCAGCGCGAAGCCGGGGGTGGTCTTGGCGTCCCCGGTGTCGCAACCGCCCAGGGAGCGGGTGGCCTCGAGCAGCTCGGGGCCGGCCGCGCGGTGAATGGCTCCGTCCACGCCGCCGCCGCCCAGCAGGGACTTGTTGGCGGCGTTGACGATGGCGTCCACCTCGAGCCGGGTGATATCGCCCTCCCGGATCTCGATCCGCTCCCGGACCGGTACGTTCGACGTCGTCGCTGCGCTCATCTCGGCCTCCGTGGGGCCTCGCGCCGTGGCACCGCGCGCCGCCGGGGCAATCTCGCGGCTCGCCGGAGGGGGCCCTTCCCGTTTGCCTCTTCTTTTGTTTTTGCTTTTTCGCTCCGGGTACGGGAGCCCGACACGCGGGCCTCTACCTTCTCTTTGGCCGCGGCGCACGCCTCTCGCACCACACGGTAGAAGTCCTCGGCGCACACGGAAAGCAGCGCCAGGGCGCGCCGATCGCCGAGGCGCCCCAGGACGCGGGCGGCGGTGACGCGGATCACGGGCTCGGGGTGCTCGAGCTCCGGGATCAACCGGGGCAACGCGCGGGCGGTGCCCACCTCGCCGAGAGCCTCGATGAGGGCGAGCCGATCCCCGGCCCGCAGCGGCGCGTGCTCCTCGCGCAGCACCGCCAGCAGCACCGGCTCGGCCCGGACGTCCCCCAGGGCGCCCAGGGCGTCCACCACGAAGCTGTCGCGCCCCTTGCGAAACACCGCGAGCAGGGTTGGGTACGCCTGTTTCGCGCCGCTGCGGGCCAGCGCCATGGCCGCCGCGGCCTGCACCCGCGGGTGGCTGTCTTTACGGAGCAAGGTGATCACGCGCTCGAGCAGCCGCCCGCGCAGGTCTCGCAACGTCGGCGGGGAGGGGCCGCCAGATTCTTTCGATTCCGGCTCGTTCCCGGATCCCTTCGGCTCCGGCTCGTTCCCGGATCCCTTCGGCTCCGGCTCGTTCCCGGACGATTGGTTTCGCTTCTGGGGAGACGCCGGGCCGCTGCCGTCGCTGCCGTCGCTGCCATCGCTGCCGTCGCTGCCGTCGCTGCCATCGCTGCCATCGCTGCCATCGCTGCCGTCGCTGCCGTCGCTGCCGTCGCTGCCGTCGCCATCCGGCGCGCGGGCCCAGCCCTGCCGGGCCACCAGGGCGCGTAGGGCGGCGCGCCGCAGCGTCGGCTCGTCGGCCCGCAGCGCCGTGGCGTAGGCCGATAGGCAGGCCTCGGTGTGACAGCGACCCCGGCCCAGGGCCTGCAGGGCGGCGCGTCGCACCGGCTCGGGAGACCGGCGTACGAGCTGCAGCAGCCACGGCCGCGCCTCCGACGCGTGGTACAGCCGGCGTACCAGCGACACCACGGAGGATGGGTCCACCCGCGACGGGAGCAGCTCCCGCTGCAGATCGACACGCCGATCGGGGAAGCGCTTCAGGAAGCGCTCGAGCTTCCGATCCCGACGGGCGCGGGGAGTGTCCAGGCGGGTGTCGCCCCGATCGCTGCGGCGCGCGGCGCGTGTCCGGCGCGCGGCGTCCCCGCCTCGCGCGCCGCCCTCGGGGTCGAGCTGCTTCCAGTCCTGCTCGTCGAGCCACCGCTCGGAGGCCTCCAGCAGTCGCTGGTAGGACCGGTGCGTCTGTGCGAGGGCCTGGCCGCGCAGCCCCGGATCCGGCTGGTGCAGGGCCACGGCCAGCGTCAAGGGGTCCACCGGCGGCGCCGCGGCCAGCCGCGCGCGCAGCCGCGCGGCAGCCGGGGCGGACAGGGCCCGCGCCACGCCCCGCCGGGTGAGCGCGGTGGCCAGGCGCGAGGCCGGCGCCTCCAGGGCGTCGGCGGGACAGGCGATCCCGGCCTCGCGCAGGCGTCGCGCCCAGCGCACGGCGAGGGCCGGCGCCGCCCCCTCGAGCACGGAGCACAGGGCCACCCCGGGCAGCGGCGCCACGCCAGGGCCGGGCTCCAGGAAGTAGTCGAGTGCCCGCGCCCGGAGCGCCGAATCTTTGGCGCGCAGCAGGCGCCGAGCCACGTCCCGCGCGGTGGAGTGCTTGGCGCCCAGCAGCGCCTCGTAGCCGTGGCGAGCCAGCCGCGCGCCGAGCTCACCGCGCCCGGAGAGCTGCTCCAAAAACGCCACCGCCCGCCCGGTGCCCACCAGGCCGAGGGCGCGGGCCGCCTCCTGCGCCACGTCCACGTAGCGATCCGCGGTGCGCTGCTCCAGATCGGCGACGATGTCGGCGCGCCCGCTGCGGCCCAGGGCCTTCACCGCCGCGCGCCGCCGCGAGGCCAGGCGGTGGGTGAGCTCCCGCCGGTGCTTGAACAGCCGACGCCGCGCCCGGCGCCGCTGCTGCAGCGGCCGCGGTACCCCCAAATCCTGCAGCAGGTTCCGGGCGCTGCGGCGCACCTTCCGGTGCGGATCATCCACCGCTTGCAAAAGAAAGTCCTCGGCCGCCTCGCGCCCCAGCCGGGCCAGAGCCCGCACCGCGGCGAGCCGCACCCGGGGATCCCGGTCGCGCACCAGGGCGCCGAGCCCCTTGGCGGCCGCGGCGGCCCGCAACCGCCCCAGGGCCGTGGCGGCCTCCACGCGCACCCGGGGGGCGCGATCGTCGAGCAGGCCGACCAGGTCGGGCACGGCGTCCTCGGCGCGCATCTCGCCGAGCCGACGGGCCGCGGCGGCGCGCGTGTCCGGATCCCGGCTCCGCAGGTCCCGCTGCAGCCGCTCCTGCTTCCCGCGGCAAGCGGGCGCGCCCACGGTCGCCAGCCCGGCCCCGCACAGCAAAAGCCCCCACGCCAGGATCCACCTTCGGGCGTGAGCCCGGGCGGCCCAACCCCTCGCTCCTCCCGGGGGCGGGGCCCTCCGCCCCTGAGCAAGCCGTGGCTTGGCTGTACGCCGGGTCTCGCTCACGGCTCACCTGCGTCGCGTCATCCGCCCGAGCTGCGCCTCGGACTGGGCCGCGGCCTGGCGCCACCGCTCAGCGATGACGTCATCGATGGCGGCCGCCTTGCGATACCGCTCGAGGGCCGATCGGAAGTGCACCACGCTCTCGGCGTGAAAACGCGCCCGCAGCCGCGCGGCCACCCGCGGCAGCAGCTCCTCGGGCAGGCGCACCCGCCCCAGCGCCTCGGCAAAGTCCTGATACAGGCTCCCCTGGCGAAACAGGGCCGCGGCCACGGCGTTGGGAAAGGGCGACTCCAGCAGCTTGGCGTAGGCCTTCACGGCGGTGGTCATCGCCGCCCGCTTGCGGTTCACCACGGCGTCCACGTTGTGGAGCTGGGGCGACAGGGACACCCGGGCGTAGCGCAGCAGCTCCTTTTCCGCGTCCCGAAACCCCTGGGCCACGTCGGGCGGCACCTGCCGCAGCCGCGTGAAGCTCACGGGCGGCCCCCGGGTCAAGGCCGAGACCCGGCCGGCCTGGGGATGGAGCAGATCCACCATCTGGCGCTCGGCGCGCCGGGCCAGCGCCGGGTGCAGCCGGGCTTGGTTGATGAGCCAGTCGAGCTCCCGCATGGCGCAGCGCCGATCCTTGTTGGCGCGGCACAGCGCCGCCAGGCGCAGATGGGCCAGCGCCACCACGTGACGGGTCCGGTCGCCCTGCTCGATGATCTCTCGATAGAGCCGCGCCGCCTGGCTCTGCTGGCCGAGGACCGTGTCCAGATGGTAGGCCCGGGCAAATCGCTGGCGCAGCGCCCGACGAGCGCGGACCCCCTCGGTGACCGACCCCGCGCCCGCGTCTGCGGTCAGGGAGCCGGCGTCGGAGCCGGCCCCGTTGCCGGCCTTGCTGCCGACCCCGTTGCCGGCCTTGCTGCCGACCCCGTTGCCGGCCTTGCTGCCGGCCCCGTTGCCGGCCCCGTTGCCCGCGTTCGACAGCAACCCGGCGTCGGGCAGCACCGGGGCCGGGGGGGGGCCGTCCCCGTCACAACCAGGGCCGGCAAAAAGGGCGCTCCCCATCAGGGCAACGCCGCACGCAATCCGCAGCCCGCGTCGGGCCCGCCGCTGCCGCGACGCGCCGCTCACGGCTCCTCCTCGCCGGTGCGGACAGCGGTGCGGACCCCTGCGCGCCGTTCCCCGTCCGCGAGCTTGTAACCCACCCCCCAGACCGTGAGGATGTGACGCGGTCGCTCCGGGTCCTCTTCCAGAGCCTGGCGGATCTTGACCACGTGGTTGTCCACCGTTCGGGTGTTCAGGTTCCGGTCGTATCCCCAGGCCTCCTCGAGGAG
>CAYFWA010000580.1:0-4894 GCA_964346625.1 uncultured Myxococcales bacterium | reverse complement strand
CCGGGATGGATCGGCGTCCCGAGTGCAGAGTTTATTTTGACCCGCTCCCTAAGGTGTCCAGTTCAGGGCGCCGAGGCGCCCGGCTGGCTGTGCTGTTCGGACGCGGGCGTCCGGTGGGCCGGGCTCGGGCAGTCCGCTTCGTCTGCTGAGGGCATCACGTTTTGTGTACGCCGAGCCCCGGGTAGCGTCAACAGGGTGGTCATCTCCGCGGTTGTCCGATCCGGGCGGATGCGACATGATGTCGGCAACATGAAAGACCCAATCCTGTCGCCATCCGTCCGGTCGTCGCCTCCTGTCCTCCGTGCCGCGGGCTGGCTCGTGAGTTGGACAGTGGCCCTCGTCGCTGTGGGGGCGGGCGCGGCCGGCTGCGACGAGGACGCGGCGCGGCGCTGCGAGACGGGCTCTCCCCGGGTGGGGGAGGGCATCGTGCGGGTGGTGGACGACTGTGGGGAGACCCGCGTGACGCTGCAGCCGGCGGTGCAGGTGGACGGCCAGTGGCACACGGGGGACTGCGTCACCGAGGCGGGGCTGGTACGCTGCGAGACCGCGCACGGGCCGGTGTTCGCGCGGCGGGAGGGGGAGGCGCTGCGGGTGGAGTTCGAGGCCGCCGCCGGGCCGCCGGGCGGGGATGTGCAGGTCGAGGGGCTGGCGCTGGTGGGCCTCGCGGTGGTGCCCGGCGCCACGGGGTGGCTGTCCAACGGGTTCCAGTCGTGGTCCCAGAGCGGGGTGGTGGCCATCGCGGACGAGGCGGCGGACGCCTCGGACCTGCACGAAGCGCTGCGGGAGCGCGGAGACGCCGAGACCCTGCGACGGGGCCGGGAGCTGTCCTGGTTCTACTCCTGGGTTGGAGGGGGCCAGGGCCGGCTGTTCGTGGGCGCCACCTCGGCCGAGCGGTGGAAGCCCTGGCTGCGGCTGCACCGGGTGGAGGGCGACGAGCTGGCCCTGTGGCTGGTCTCGGGCGGGGCCGGCGAGCGGGTCACCGTGGGGGCCGGCGAGCGCGTGCGCTCCGAGGGCTGGTGGGTGGCCCCGGGCACCGAGCTGGAGGCGGCCCAGCGCCTCTATGGCGCGGCGCTGCCCACGCGTCGGAGCGAGCACCCGGCCCGCGCCGAGGCGGGGTGGAACTCCTGGTACGAGCTGTGGGACGACGTGGACGAGGAGGCCGTGCGCGCCAACGCGGACCTGGCCGAGGAGCTGCTGCGGCCCCAGGTGGGGCCAGGCGAGCCCCTGCGCATCGTGGTGGACGACGGGTGGCAGCGGGCCTGGGGGGAGTGGGAGCCCAACGCGAAGTTCCCCTCGGGGCTCGACGGGCTGGCCGCGGATCTGCACGCCCAGGGCTTCGAGGTGGGGGTGTGGCTGGCGCCGCTGCTGGTCACCGAGGACAGCACCATGCTCACCGCGCATCCGGACTGGTTCGTGGCAGAGACCTTCTACAACCACGCCACCCAGGGCCGCATGGCCGTGCTCGATCCCACCCACCCCGGCGCGGCGGCGCACCTGCAGGCGGTGATCGCGCGCGTGGTGGGCTGGGGCTTCGATTTTCTCAAGATCGACTTCCTGTTCGCGGGCACCTGGGAGGGGCCGCGGCACGCCGACGTCACCGGCCTGCAGGCCTACCACCGCGCTCTGGCGCTCATCCGGGAGGCCGCCGGGGAGCAGACCCTGCTGCTGGCGGTGGGGGCGCCGCCCCACCCGTCGTTCCCCTACGTGGACGCCTGGCGGGTAGGGCCCGACATCGCCTTCGAGCCCCTGGGGCCCTCCTGGTACTTCGCCGTGAGCCAGGCCCGCACCCTGTCGGCGCGCTGGCCCCTGTGCTTGGCGACCCTGTGTGATCCCGATCCCCCGGTGCTGCGGGAGCTGTCGCGCGACGAGGTGGGCTACGGCACCTGGGTGGTGGCCCTGGCCGGCGGCGGGCTGTTTCTCTCCGACGACCTGCGGGCGCTGCCCGCCGAGCGGTGGAGCGGGGGCCTGGACGCGCCCCGGGTGGAGGCCGCCCTCGGCGAGGCCCCCGCGGTGCCCCTGGAGCCCTTCCCCGACGAGCCGCCGGCCAGCCTCACCAGCCACGCCAACGATCACCTGGCGGGCGAGAACCGCCACGTGCTCCCTTCGCGCTGGCGCCTGCCGGACGGCACCATGGTGGGGTTCAACCACACGGACGCGCCCCGCACGATGAGGGGCGTCACGGTGCCGGCCCACGGCGCCCGGGAGCTGCCATGAGCCCGCCGCCCATCCGAGAGCAGGCCGCCCGCGCGGTACGGGCCGGCCGCAGCCGGCTCCAGCGCTACCCGTGGCTGATCCGCGGTGGCCTGTATCTGGGGCGGCTGGTGGCGGCCATCTGGCGCAAGTTCATGGACGACGAGTGCATCGACCGGGCGGCGTCGTTGGCCTACACGTCCATCCTCGCCATCGTGCCGCTGCTGGCGGTGTCCTTTCTGCTGTTTCGGCTCGGTGGGTCCCTCGGCGGTATCGAGAGCCAGGTGCGCGCCTGGATGCTCGAGAGCCTGCTGGCCGACTCGGTGCAGGAGGTCACCGGCTACCTGGACATGTTCCTGTCTCGGGTGAGCTCCGGAGCGGTGGGGGTCACCGGGCTCACCTTCCTGGTGTTCACCGCCACCTGGCTGTTCGTCATCGCCGAGGGCACCGTCAACCACATCTGGCGCGCCCACCGCTCCCGGCGCATGGTGACGCGGTTCACCACCTTCTGGGCCCTGCTCACCCTCGGCCCGGTGCTCATCGGCTTGGGGCTGTACGTTTCCTCGCAGTTCGAGGAGACGGTGGTGGGGGAGGCCCTCGAGAGCGTGCCCTGGCTCCAGGGCTTTTTGCGGGTGTTCATCCCCTCGCTGCTGAGCGTGCTCGCGCTGGCGCTGATCTACAAGCTGGTGCCCAACACCCGGGTGCGCTGGGTGCCGGCCCTGGCCGGCGCGGTGGTGGCGGGGCTGCTCTTCGAGCTGTCCAAGTGGGGGTTCAACCTCTACGTGTCCCAGATCTACGCCGGCACCACCAACACCAAGATCTACGGCGCCTTCGCGCTGTTCCCGGTGTTTCTCCTCTGGATCTTCATAAGCTGGCTGGTGATGCTGCTCGGGGCGGTGGTGGCCTACACCGTCCAGAACCTGGAGATCCACTACGACGAGGAGGGGCACCGGCGGATCCCCGACGTCGAGGCTCACCAGGTGGTCAGCCCCTATTTGGCCACGCGCATCCTCCTGCTGGTCTCCTATCGACACTACCGCGGGGAGCGCCCGTTGAGCCACGAGGCGATCGTCCGGGCCCTGCAGGCGCCCGAGCGGGCCGTCGACGCGGCCACCGAGCGGCTGGAGCGAGGCGGCGTGCTGCTCTCCCTGTCCAAGGGCGACGAGCGGGTGTGGGTGCCCGCCCGCGACATCGGCCGCATCAGCTTCGGCGACGCCCTCGAGGCATTCGATCGGGACTCCATCCAGCCCAACCTCGAGGAGCCCTCGCCCGAGGCCCGGGCGGTGGACGACCTGTTTTGCGATCTGCGTCGCTGCCGCGATGCGGTGGGCGCCGAGATCACCTTCCGGGAGCTGGTGGAGACCGTCCGGACCGAGGACGTGCGGCGGCTTTTCGAGCCGGATGACGACGGCGAGGGGGATCGAGGGTCCCGGGTGGACGCGCCCAAGGCTCCGCCCAAGCCCGTTCCGGACACGCCGAAGCGCCCCGACTCGAAGATCCTGACCCGCCAGGAGCTGGAGCGGCAAGAGCGAGAGGAGGAGGAGCGAGAGGAGGAGCGAGAGGAGGAGGAGCGAGAGGGGGAGGAGCGAGAGGAGGAGCGAGAGGAGGAGCGAGAGGAGGAGCGAGAGGAGGAGGAGAGGGAAGGGGAGCAGGAAGAACAAGCGCGGAAAGGAAAGGATCGCTAGCGTGGGGTTTTTCGGCCGACTGCTGGGCCGCGAGCCCCGAGAGCCGGTCGAGCGGGTCCCGGACTGGGCCTCTTTCTTCGGCCCGGCGGACTGGCGGGCCTTCGTGGACGTGGTGGAGCACACCCTGGCCGAGCAGGGCTACGAGGCCACCCGTCGCGGCGGCAACCTGGCGGTCCGCCTGCCCGACGGCCGCCCCCTGCAGGTCGGCCTGCAGACCCTCGCCCAGCGCTGCCACGACGCCGAGCGGCGCGACTGGCCGGTGCTGGTGGCAGCCCACCTCGCCGCGGTGCAAAAGAGCGGACAGGAGGCCGACACCTTCGACCGCACCGACTTCGCCCAGGTCCGAGAGCGGCTCAAGGTGCGCCTGTACCCCGCCGCCGCCGTGGACGCCGACGACGAGCTCCGGCTGGTGGTTACCCGCCCCGCCTCGGAGCTGGTGGAAGCCCTGGTCTACGATCATCCCCACACCGTGGCCTCGGTTCCCCCCGATGACCTGCAGGCATGGGGCCCCTCGGAGGCCGAGCTATTCGACATCGCGCGGGAAAACACCCGCGACGAGCCCTTCGTCCGGGACCGGGTGGACGCGGAGCGGGGCGTCACGGTGCGCGTGGTGCACGGCGAGAGCCTCTTCGTGGCCGCGCAGCTTTTGTTTCTCGAGCGCCACCTGCCCCCGGCCAAAGACCGCCCCTGGGGCGCCCTCGCCGCCGTCCCCACCCGTCACCTGCTGCTGTATCACTCCATCGAGGACGCCCGGGTGCTCATCGCCATCAACGCGATGATTCCGCTGATCCTGCTGCACCACCGCAAGGGGCCGGGCTCCCTGGTACCCGAGCTCTACTGGTACCGCCCCGATGGATCCTTCACCGTGCTTCCCACCGGCGTCTCCCCCAAGGGCGTGACCTTCAAGCCCACCCAGGAGTTCATCGACGAGGTCATGGTACCCCTGGGCGCGTGAGCGCCGGAGTGCCGGAGCCGGACGCCGGAGCCGGACGCCGGAGCCGGACGCCGGAGCCGGACGC
>CAYFWA010000579.1:0-4897 GCA_964346625.1 uncultured Myxococcales bacterium | reverse complement strand
CCGGGCGGGAGCGGAGCGTGAGCCGGGCGGGAGTGGAGCGTGAGCCGGGCGGGAGTGGAGCGTGAGCGGAGGAAGCGGGGTGACCTGTGCGCCCAAGGACTGTAAAATTTCAAGGACTTGGAAATATAGGGGGTAGCTGGCTTGTTTGGTGAGCCTCAGAACGTGTTTTTTGGACAGAGTTTTTGGTTGACGCGGGCCGCTTTGCCGGCCAACATGGGCCAACATGGGAGGTCAAGGACGATTCGGGAGCAGGGGGAAGGTGGGCTGACCCTGGCGCCGTCGCGGCAGCCGTAGCAGTAGGACGAGCAGGAGTAGCAATGCCCACGGCTATGAGCAACCCCACCTACATGGCCGCGGACGGCAAGAGCTGGCCCGAGCGCCGCCGCCGCGCCCCCACCTCCATGGAGCTCATCCAGGCCAACGCCGAGGCCCTGCAGGCCGCGGGCGTGCACGCCTGCCAGATGCGCTTCGCCATGATCGACGACCAGGTCTCGTTTTTCTTCCGCTTCGAGGACGAGCTGCCGCGGGGCCAGCTCGGGTTCACCTTCCCCATGATGTACGTGGAGAACCTCGTCAAAGAGGGGTGGAAGAAGTACTTTCTGACCCTGGACATCACCACGGACAAGCAGCTCGCCGTGGAGGCCCGCGGGCGGTTCGAGCGCGAGGGCGTGCCGCTGGACGTCAAGGCCGAGCACCTCCGCGTCTCGGGTCAAGGGCGTGGCATCGGCCAGGACATCATCCAGTGGACCGACACGCGGACCCGCGACGCCGACGTGTACACCATGGAGGAGATCCTCACGGCCAAGTTCAAGGACGGCACCAACAAGTACTGCCGGGGCGGGGACACCCTGCGGGATCTGTCCATCGAGGGCTACGTCGCCGTGCTCACCCGCTACGTCAAGGACATGGCGATGCGCCGCCGGGCCATCAAGACCTGAGGCATCCGCGCGAAGAGACTCGATCACCGGGAGGACGTGACCGACGAGGACGTGGCGCGTCGATCGAGCTTCGCGGCGTACCTGTGCTCCACCAAGGATCCCGCCCGGGAGCTGCCGGTGGGTGGTGGCGACCAATCCCGCCCCGAGCCCGGCGGGGCCCTCGAGTAGTCGGTTTTTGCGGGAGGCCGCCGGAGTCCACCGGGATTGGTCGCGGGGACGGCCGGAAACGGCCGGGATTGGCCGCGGTGGGCGCGGACGCCAGCGGACGCGAGGCGTGAGGCGTTGAGGCGTGAGGCGTTGAGGCGTGAGGCGTGAGGCATTGAGGCGTGAGGCGTGAGGCGCGAGGCGCGAGGCGTGAGGCGCGAGGCGCGGGGCGTTTGCGGCGCCGCCGCGTTCCGTTGACCGGCGTCCGAGCGCTGGATATGCTCCGATGCTGGAGATTTCGCCGAAAACGAAGCGCCGTCACCTCGAGCCGACCGCGGCTGTGGAGAAGCAGATGAACGAACGAACGAGCCGGGGGTCGCTGGAGCTGTTTTGTACGTCGGGGCGGATGGGCACGTCGGGGCGGATGGACACGTGGAGGCGGATGAGCACGCCGAGGCAGTTGTCTACGCCGAGGCGGTGGTCTACGTCGAGTCGGTGGGCCACGCTGGGGCTGGTGGTGGCGATGGGGCTGGGGCTGGGGCTGCTGGGTGGGCTCGCGGGGGGCTGCTCGGGGGGCGACGGCAACGGCAACGACAACGGCAACGACAACGGCAACGCCTCGTCGCTGTGCGGCAACGGGGAGGTGGAGGGCATCGAGGAGTGCGACGACGGGGCGCAAAACAGCGACAGCACGCCGGACGCCTGCCGCACCGACTGCACCGCGCCGCGCTGCGGCGACGGGGTGGCCGACACCGGGGAGGAGTGTGACGACGGGGCGCAAAACAGCGACGAGGTGCCCGACGCGTGCCGCGAAGCCTGCGTGGCGCCGGACTGCGGCGACGACGTGGTGGACGTGCAGCGCGGCGAGAGCTGCGACGACGGCAACCTCGACGACGGCGACGGGTGCAACGCCGAGTGCGTGGTGGAGTTTTGCGGCAACGGGGTGACCGACGTGGACGAGGAGTGCGATGACGGCAACTTCGTGGGGGGCGACGGGTGCGCCCCGGACTGCTTCGTCGAGCAGTGCGGCAATGGCCGGGTGGACGTGGGCGAGCAGTGTGACGACGGCAACCTCGACGACGGCGACGGGTGTCAGGGCGACTGCCAGATGCCCCGCTGCGGTGACGGGATCGTGGACGCAGACTTTTTCGAGGAGTGCGACGACGGGGCGCAAAACAGCGACACGGCCCCCGACGCCTGCCGCACCAACTGCCGGGCGCCGCGCTGTGGCGACTCGGTGGTGGACGCAGGCGAGGTCTGCGACGACGGCAACCTGGACCAGGGCGACGGCTGCGCCTACCAGTGCCAGTCCGACGAGACCTGCGGCAACGGCTACCCCGACTTCGTGACCGGCGAGCAGTGCGACGACGGCAACTGGCGCAGCGGAGACGGCTGCGCCAGCGGGTGTGCCCTGGAGTGGCCCACCTATCAGATGGCAGACCGCTTCGGCCTGCCCCCCGAGCGCGACGGGCACGCCATGGCCTACGACGCGGCGCAAGGGCGGACGGTGCTGTTCGGCGGGCAGGACGTCACCGGGCCCCTGCGCGACACCTGGGAGTTCGACGGGCATCGCTGGATCGAGCGCCACCTGCCCGAGTCCCCCCCGGCCAGCGCCAATCACGCCATGGCCTACGACGCCGGGCGGGGGCGGGTGGTGGTCCACGGCGGCGGCCTGGGCGGGGCGACCTGGGAGTGGGACGGGCAGCGCTGGCACCAGGCGAGCGTGGGTGGGGGGCCCGGAGCGCGCACGGGCCACGCCATGGCCTATGACGCGGCGCGGGGCCGGGTGGTGCTCTTTGGTGGCAGTGCGGGCGCCACCCCGCAGGCCGACACCTGGGAGTGGGACGGCCAGAGCTGGACGCAGCGCAGCCCGACGAGCGCGCCGCCGGAGCGCCAGGGCCACGCCATGGCCTACGATCCGGCGCGCGGGAAGGTGGTGCTGTTCGGGGGGTGGCGCAACATCGTCGGTCTCATCGCGGACGTCTGGGAGTGGGACGGCCAGAGCTGGACGAACCCGAGCGGGGGCAACGGCCCCACGGCCCGCGAGGAGCACGCCATGGCCTGGGATCCGGCCCGCGGCCAGGTGGTGCTCAGCGGCGGAGAGGACAGCACCGGCGCGCGGGCGGACTCCTGGGCCTGGGACGGCCAGGGCTGGACGGAGCTCACCGCGGGGGGCGCGTTCACGGCGCGAAAGGGACACGCCATGGTAAACGACCTGGAAGGTGGCGCGCTGGTGCTGTTCGGGGGCCGGAGCGCCGGGGGCCTGGAAAACGACACCTGGCGCGAAGCCGGCGCCGGCTGGAGCGCCGCGCCCCTGGCCCAAAGCTCGCCTGCGGGGCGGATCCGGCACGCCATGACCTACGACGCGGCCCGCGGCGAGGTGGTGCTCTACGGCGGCGCTACGGATCTCGGCTCGGCCTACGGCGACACCTGGATCTGGCGCGGCTCGGGCTGGCACGCCCAGAGCCCGGCCACGTCGCCGTCGGGGCGCAAGTCGCCCACCCTGGCCTACCACGCCGGGACGCAGCGCGTGGTGCTGTTCGGCGGGGCCCAGGGCAGCTTCGTGAGCACCTACCTGGACGAGACCTGGGAGTGGGACGGGACCACGTGGTCGGAGCGGTCGCTCGCCAGCGCGCCTCCGGCGCGGGCTTGGGCCGCGGCGGCCTACCACGCGGGCAGCGACCGCGTGGTGCTGTTCGGCGGAAGCTCGTCGTCCACGGCGCAGATGGGGGATACCTGGGAGTGGGACGGCGCGCAGTGGACCGAGGCCAACCCCACCACGGCGCCTACGCCTCGCAACAAACACGCCATGGCCTATGATCCGGTGCGCGACCGCGTGGTGCTCTACGGCGGAGACTCGGGCAGCGGCGCGCTGGACGACACCTGGGAGTGGGACGGCGCGGGGTGGATCCCGATGAGCCCGGCCACGTCGCCGCCGCCGCGAGCCGGCCAGCAGCTCGTCTATCATGCGGGGCGCGATCGGGTGGTGCTGGTGGGTGGGGCCGTGGGCGGCGGGGATTCGCTCGACACCTGGGAGTGGGACGGCGCCAACTGGCACCAGGTCGAGCCCGGGAGCGTCGTCGAGGCGCGCTCCCTGCACGCCGCGGCCTACGACGCGATCTCGGGGCGCCTGCTGTTGCACGGCGGGCAGGGCAGCGCCATGGCGCCCTACTCAGGGACCTGGGGGTTTGCCTACCTCGGTGAGGTGACAGCCGACGGTTGCCGGGGCCACGACGGCGACGACGACGGCCTGGCGGGCTGCCCCGATCCCGACTGCTTCGGCCGCTGCGCGCCCCTGTGCCCGGGCGGGGTGGCCTGTCCCACCGGGGTGCCGCGCTGCGGCGACGGGGTCTGCACCGCCGCCGAGTCCTGCCGGCTTTGCCCTGGGGACTGCGGCGCCTGCGCCACGGTGTGCGGCGACCACTTCTGCGACGTCGGCGAGGACGCCCAGGGCTGCCCCGGGGACTGCGGGGGCTGCGGCGACGGCGTGCGCGACGTCACCGAGGGCTGCGACGATGGCAACCTCACGGCCGGCGACGGCTGCAGCCCCACCTGCCGAAGCGAGTGCGGCGACGGCACCCTCGGCGCTCAGGAGCAGTGCGACGACGGCAACCGCGTGGCCGGCGACGGCTGCGATCCCCACTGTCTCATCGAGTGATCTCCCGGGCCCAGGCGGCCCCAACGACGGCAACCGCGTGGCCGGCGACGGCTGCGATCCCCACTGTCTCATCGAGTGATCTCCCGGGCCCAGGCGGCCCCAACGACGGCAACCGCGTGGCCGGCGACGGCTGCGATCCCCACTGTCTCATCGAGTG
>CAYFWA010000578.1:0-4899 GCA_964346625.1 uncultured Myxococcales bacterium | reverse complement strand
CCGGGATGGATCGGCGGCCTGAACGATCAGATAATTCGTGATCGGGGCCTAAGGGTGCCCGACAGGCGGGTCTCGGTCACGGAGCGGGGGGAGATCGCCACCGCGAGCCCGTCACCCCGCTCCAGCAAAAAAAGCGCCTCGTTGAGCAGCTGCACCAGCAGATCCGCCGGGTCGATGCCCTCGAGCTCTACCATCTGCTCGTGGTGCCCCTCCTCGGCCGCCTCCCCGGGCGCGTCTTCGCTGCCGCCCGCGTCGGCGCGGTCGCGGATCAGGGACTGCAGGGCGGTCACGGCCACCCGGTAGATTCCGGCGGCGTCGGACGCCCGCAGTCGCAGCCGCACGTCGGCGGTGTGCTCGAGCAGCTCCCAGTGACCGGCCGCCTGGGGGGCAGGTGCCATGGCGGGGCGCCTCGTTGCTAGCCCTCGGCCGCGTAGGCCTCGACGAGATCGGCCAGGCCCACCAGCGGCAGGCCCGTTTCGCCGAAGCGGTGCGCGTGATCCCGGGCCGTTTCCAGGAGGGTGCGCAGCCGGTCCGCGGTCTGCCCGGCCAGGTGCTGGTGCTCGTCGTCCAGGATGTCGTCGGCGTGCTGGAACGCGAGCCCCAGGGCTTCACCAAAGGAGACGAGGTGCTGCTGCGCGGCGGGATCCGCGCTCGCCAGGTGGCCCCCGATGGCGGCGGAGACCGCGAACAGGGCGGCGGTCTTGCCCCGGTGGATGCGCTCGAGCTGCTCCACGCTCTGCACCGGCTGGTCGGCAGAAGCCATGTCGAGGTCCTGTCCCCCCACCAGGCCCGCTCGTCCGCAGCGCTGGGCGAGCTCGCGCACCGCCGCCAGGCGCCGGGTCGGATCGGTGTCGGTTGCCCCCTGCGCGGCGGGCTGCGGCGCGGTGGCCAGGACCTCGAAGGCGAGGGTGAGCAGCGCGTCTCCGGCGAGCACGGCCGTGGCCTCGTCGAAGGCCACGTGCACCGTGGGGCGCCCGCGGCGCTCGTCGTCGTCGTCCATGGCCGGTAGATCGTCGTGTACCAGGGAGTAGGCGTGAACCAGCTCCACGGCGCAGGCGCCGGGGAGGGCGCGTTCCCAGCTTCCGCCGGCCGCCTCGCACGCGGCCACCACGGTAACGGGACGCAACCGTTTGCCGCCGCCGAGCACGGCGTGGCGCATGGCCGCCGCCAGGTGCCCGGCCGCCGCCAGGTGCCCGGCACCCTCCTCGGTGGGCAGGGGTAAAAGTCGCTCCAGCGCGGCGTCCACCCGCTCGCGGTTGGCGGCCAGGTAACTCTGCAGGTCGAAGGTCATGCGGGCGAGCCTCCCAGGATCTCCCGGATGCGGGCCGTGAGCCTTTGCAGGTCCACCGGCTTGGTGAAGTAGTCCGCGCAGCCGCAGTCGAACCCGACCCGGATGTCTTCGGGCTCGGCACGGGCCGAGACGAAGATGATGGGGATGTTCTTGAAGTCAGGGTTCTTCTTGATGGCGCGGCAGAGCTCGAAGCCGTCGATCCAGCTCATGATGATGTCGAGCAGCACCAGGTCGGGCTGGTCCACGTGCAGGGTCGAGATCAAGCGCAAGCCGTTGGACACCACGCCGACCTCGTAGCCCTCGGCCTCCAGGGCGAGCTTGAGCATCTCGCGGGTGTCCCGGTCGTCGTCCACGATGGTGATCCGCGGGACGTTCCCGGCTCGGGGCGTCACCTCGCCGATGGTCTCTGCTGCGCTCACGCCTCCTCCGGGGGGGCATCCAGCGGGGCCACCTCCGGCTCGCCCTCGCGGCTGGCCAGCAGGCGCTCCACGCGCTGCTCGGCGGCGGCCAGGATCCGCTCCCCCTCCCGCGTGAGGTTCACCCCGCGCTCGAAGGCCGCGAGCGACTCCTCCAACGGGAGGTCCCCCTGCTCGAGCTTGGCGACCACCCCCTCGAGCTCCTGCAGGATCTCGTCGAAGGGGCGAGCGGTCTGCGTTTCGGGCGCGTCTTCGGTCATGGGGTTCTCCGCCATGGGGCTCTTTGATGCGGGTCGCTCGACCCGCCCTTGGCCCGCCGTGGGCCGACCGCGCGCCACAATAGGCCCAGGCTCGCCGAGAGGTCAAGTGACCGGTAGAGCCCCAGGGTGTCGGTGGTGGGCCCCGGCGCCCCCCGTCGGTCGAGGGGGGGCGCCGACCCGGCCGCGGGGAATCCCGGATCGGGTCCAGACGGCACCCAGCGGTGAGGCGCTCCAACGCCACGGCTACGTTTTCCTCGTGCACATCGTGTCGAATTCCTTATGGTCGTCAGGATGTCTCCCGACGCCAAGACCTCCGACGCTTCTGCTCCCGCTGCCCGGCGGCGCGCCTGGTGGACCCTGCGCTTCGGGCTGCGGGCCCAGCTCGTCGTCGCGCTGACGGTGGTGGTGCTCACCCTCGTGCTCACCCTCGGGGGGATCGCGCTGTGGTCACTGGATCGGGGGTTGCGCCGCGAGGCCCGCAGGCGGGCGGACACCACCGCCGAGCTGGCGGCCACGCTGGTGAGCCATGGCGCAAAGGCGCGGGCGCCGCTGGCCACGGCCCTGCGTCGCGGGCCCGCGTGGACCAGCCTCCGCCGGTTGCATCGGCAGGTGGGCGTGGTGGAGCTGCTGGTGGTCCGGGCCGACGGCCAGCGGGTGCGCTTCGGGGACTCCGGGCTGCCCGTCGTCCCGGCCTCCGAGCCGGGGCTGTCGCGGGCGCTCGAGGCCGGGCGCTTGTCGCGCTCTTCCCCTGGGCGTCGGTCGGCCCCGGGGCGTACCACGCGGCAGGGGGGGCTCTTGGTGGCCTATCGCCCCGCGCGCCTAGCGTCACGGCAGCCGGCGGCGATCCGGGTGGTGGTCTCCCCCGATCGGTATGTGCACGCGCGGCTCGGCCCCACCCGGCGCCTGCTGGTGATCCTGAGCATCCTGGATGGGCTGTTGGTCCTCGGGTTCGGTCTGCTGTGGTTGCAGCGGCGGATCCTGGGGCCGCTGCGCGTGCTGGAGCAGGCCACTGCCCGGGTGGCCGCCGGGGATCGCGAGGCGCGGATGCCGGTCTCGGGGGACGGGGACTTCGACCGACTCGGCCGGCGATTCAACGACATGCTCGAGCGGCTCAAGGCCAAGGACCGGCGTCTGCAGTCGCAAGTAGAGGCGCTGCAGGCCAAGCAACAGGAGCTGGATCAATCCTGGGAGGTGCTGCTGCGGTCGGCCAAGCTGGCCTCGGTGGGGCGTCTCACGGCCGGCGTCGCCCATGAGCTGGGCAATCCGCTGAGCAGCATCCTCGGTTACCTGGAGCTGGTGAGCGACCCCGAGGCCCCGGAGGTTCAGCGTCAGGAGTGGATCGGCAAGGTCCGGGCCGAGCTGCAGCGCATGGACGACACCATCCGTGCCCTGCTCGAAACCGCCCGTCCCGGTGATGACTCGGTAGTGCGCACGGACGTCGAGCGCGCCGTCATTCAGGCCGTGGAGCTGGTTCGACATCAGCGGCGGATGCGGGGGGTGGACATCCGGCTCGAGCTCGAGTCGCTGCCCCCGGTGGCGGCCAGCGCGCGGCTTTCCCAGGTGTTCGTCAACCTGCTGCTCAACGCCGCGGACGCCCGGGGGGGAAAAGGTGAGATCACGCTGTGGGCGCGGGTGGAGGGCAACGCGGTACAGGTCACGGTGAGCGACGACGGTCCGGGGATTCCCGCGGACGTCCGCGAGACGCTGTTCGATCCCTTCGTGACCACGAAGGATCCGGGCCACGGAACCGGCCTGGGGTTGGCCATCTGCCAGTCGATCCTGGAAGGCAGCGGGGGGCGGATCCGTCTCACCCACCCGCAGCCCGCCCGCGGCGCGAGCTTCGAGCTGACGCTGCCCCTGTGGCAGGGCGGGGATTGATTGATTTCGATGGGATGAGCTACAGCACGCAGCTCAGCACCAGGCAGGTGACGTTGTCGGTGCCGCCGGCGCGGTTGGCTTGGTCCACCAGCTCGGCCACGCAGCGCTCGAGGTCGCTGTGGTTGCGCTGGACGATATCTAGGATCTGCTCGTCGGTAAGCATGCCCGACAGCCCGTCGGAGCACAAAAGGAAGGTATCACCGTCCTCGATGGCGTTTTGCAGGATGTCCACCTCGACGGACTCCCGCATGCCCAGGGCGCGCGTGATGACGTTTTTGTGGGGGAAGTTGCGCTCCTCCTCCTCGGTCATGTCGGGCTTGGCGTCCTTGTAGTCCTCGAGCAGTGAGTGGTCGCGGGTAAGCTGCGTGATGCCGTCGGGGCGGACGCGATACAGCCGACTATCGCCCACGTGGGCGATGTGGGCCTTGTCCCCCGCGAGCAGGGTGCTCACGATGGTGGTCCCCATTCCCTTGTAGCGGATGTCCGAGGCCGCCGCGTGGAAGATGCGGTAGTTGGCGAGCTTGATGGCGCACACCAGGCGGTTTTCGATGTAGTTGAGGTGGCGCTCCATCTTGTAGGGCCAGGTCGCCTCCTCATCCCTGGTGCGCTGGAAAAACTCGCTGATGGTTTCCGTCGACATCTTGCTGGCCACCTCGCCCGAGGCGTGCCCTCCCATGCCGTCGGCCACCATGAAGAGCTGCTCGTCTTCGATGATGGAAAAATAATCCTCGTTGTGGGTGCGTTTCATCCCCACATCGGTTTTGGCTGCGTATCGGATCTTCATCGGGCCGCCAACTGTTCGGAGACAATAGCATTGTTTATAGGGCTCCAACCCCGTCGAAGTCAATGGCAGCCTCTGGTTCCGATCAATATTCCAAAGGAGGCGTTTTCCGACGATTGCGGCGCGAATCCCCCTTGACCCGGCGGAGGGCTGAACATATTATCAGCTCACCGAGCGCCCATGACGATCCGAGCTAGCGCCGAGCTAGCGCCGAGCTAGCGCCGAGCTAGCGCCGAGCTAGCGCCGAGCTGGCGTCGAGCTGGCGCCGAGCTA
>CAYFWA010000577.1:0-4901 GCA_964346625.1 uncultured Myxococcales bacterium | reverse complement strand
AGCCAGCCGGGATGGATCGGCGCCCTGAACGATCAGATCATTCGTGATCGGGGCCTAAGGCTTAACGCGTTGCGTCAACCCGACCCGGTTGAGCCAGCGGGTCCAGACGATATCAACTGGTTCATTCGAGCCAGCGGGCCTGGCTGGGCCGGTCGGGCCGATCGACCCTGGGGACACTGCAGCAGGGATCAGCGAGGTAGCGTGTGTATCTGACGAGCTTGATGCATCGCAACGATCTGTTCGAGATCACCATGCGGTGGTTCAACGACGACCTGCGCGAGGACGACGGTCGCCGTCTCACCGAGATCTTTTTGTACGAGAGCATCGTGTCCGGGCCCACGGTTCAGGACTACATGTTGCGGTTCTTCCAGAGGCTCTATGGCGACAACCTGGCCGTGGAGCGCGTGCAGTTCAAGCAGCAGCTTCGTGAGCGGATGCTGCAGTGCGTGCCCCAGCACACGCCCCGGACCCAGTTCCTGGCGGCGCGCTACCACGAGAGCCCGGAGGAGTTCTACCCCGGTTTGCCCGTGGACGCCGTGTTGCTGTTCGCCTCGAAGCAGCGGATGGTCTCCATCAGCCGCATCAAGCGCCCCCCCCGCGTGGCCGAGAAGTCGGCCTTTCGCATGGCGGACGCGCTGGCCGACCTGATCCGGGGCGAGGCGCAGCTCTACGCCTCGGATCGCGCGGTGAGCGAAGGCGTCCCCCTGTCGGAGCTCATCTCCACCCAGGAGCAGATGCAGGAGGACTTCATGGCCGCCGAGCGGCGGGTGGCCCGGGGATTTCGTACCGGTGAGATCTCCATCGCGCGGCGGGACCTGGCCATCAACGACGTGGTGGGCTTCAAGATCATCGGAACCCCGGAGGAGCTCACCTGGGCCGAGCAGATTCTCTCCGAGGAGCCCTTCGCCCGGGTGGTGGAGCGCGAGGTCCACCGGGGGCACTACAACGCCACCAACCTGCAGGTGGACATCGAGCTACCGCCGGTTCACGAGCTGGTGGACCGGGTCAAGGATCTCGACTGGTCGGCCGCGGCGCAGCGGGGACTGGATCCGGCCGAAGCCAAGCGGCACTTCGCGGGTTTCCTGGAAGGAGGGGCGCGGACTGTGCGCACCGAGGTGATCCTGACCACCTATCCCGAGCTCGTGGAGTCGGAGTTCGGACGATCCCTGCACGAAAACCGTATCAAGCGCCTGCGGGAGCGGCAGTCCTACTCGGGTCAGATCGCCGAGAACGCCCGCTTTCTCATCGAGTACCTGCTCTCGGTGGCGTACGCCCCCACGGTGCACGTGCCGGAGCTTCCCATCAAGATGTGGGGACGCTACCTGCCCGAGACCCTGCTCAGCGCGGTGCGGAGCCTTTACGGCATCGATTCCCCGGGAGTCCTGCTGCGCACTTTCTCTTTGGCAGGCTCGCCGATGGCGCACAACCCCCAAACGCCGCGCCCCGCTCTCCAGTTCCCGCGGCTTCAGCAGCGCTGATGGGTGTACCGCGGCTGGGGCCGCCGGCGCGGTGCAGCACGGCGCCAGGTCGCTGCGGGGTCGTGGGGCGACGTCGCAGGGTCTGGGGGCTCTGTTGGCGTGGAAGCACCTTCAAGCCGCGGTGAGCCGGAGCCCGAGGCCCACCAGGAACACCGCCGCGCACAGGATGGTGAGGATGATCGCCCAGCCCGGGATCCCCGAGATGCCTTCGGAGATCCACGTGCCCTGCCAAATGGAGGCGCCGGGGTCTGCGGCGGCCGGGCGCCCGCGCAGGCCGCGCCCCTCGGCCACGGTGGGCTGGGCGCCGGTAAGCTCGCGACTGCGTTCGGCCACCGGAGGGAGCTGGCCGTGCAGCCGATTGGTGAGGCCGGCCAGGGCGCTCTCCAGCGCGGCGAAGTCGGGCCGGTCCGGGGGACGGATGGCCATCATCTGCTCGCACAGCGCCGACAGCTCGGCGTCCGTGCCGGGCACGTCGTCGGCCAGCCGGGGCCGCGGGTCGTGGAGGTGACGGTTGATGATGGTCATGTAGGTGTTCGGACCGTCGGGATCACGAAAAGGCGGTCGCCCGGCCACCAGGTGATACAGGGTGCAGCCCAGGCTGTAGATGTCGGCGCGGCTGTCCATGGGGTCCCCCCGCGCCTGCTCCGGGGCGATGTAGTCGGGCGTGCCCACCACCACGCCTGCGGCGGTGAGCTCCGGATCCACGTTGATCTGCTTGGCGAGCCCGAAGTCGGTGACCTTCACCGCCCCCTCGGCGGTGATGATGATGTTGGCGGGCTTGATGTCGCGGTGGACCAGCCCCTTGTCGGCCGCCGCCCGGAGGCCCCGCACCGCGAACAGCACCACCTGCGCCGCCTCTTGCGCCGGCACGGAGCCGCTGTCCTTAATGAGGCTGGCCAGGTCCAGGCCCGGCAGGTACTCCATGGCGACGTAGGGCAGATCCTCGTGCTCGTCGATGGCGTATACCGACACCACGTGGGGGCTCGAGAGCATGGCCATGGCCCGGGCCTCGCGCTCGAAGCGGGCCCGCAGCTCCGGGTTCTCGCGGTGCGCCTCGGCCAGGATCTTGAGGGCCACCGGTCGCCCGAGCCCCTCATCGGTGGCGAGGTAGACCTCCCCCATGGAGCCGCGGCCCAGCCGCTGCTGTACGATGTACTTGCCGATGTGCTCGCCGGCGCCGGCGTCCCGCGGCCTGGGAGGAGACATGGGGGACCATGATAGCGCAGCCCCCTGCGGTGGCCAACTGCGCGAGCTACGGATTGTTGCGGGTGCAGATCCCGGTGGTGGGGTTGCAGCTATGACCGTAGCAGTCTTCATCGGTGAGACACGGCGCGGTGCAAAAGCCCTCGCTGTTGGTGGTGTCCCAGATGAGGCAGTGCATGTTGTAGGGCGTGCAGTCGGATTCCCCGGTGCAGTCGAGGGTGCACACGTTGTCCTCGTGGCGGGAGGCGTTGGGGTTGAGGCACAGGCCGTTGATGAACTGCGAGCCCGTAGTGGACGGATCGCAGTCATCCGTGTCGTCGCAGAAGTCGCCTGGACCCTGGGCGGCGTTGCCTTGGAAGTCCTCGCATCGGTTGCTTGTGCATTCGCCGTGCCCGATGAAGTACGTGCAGTCTCCCCGATCCGCGCAGCCCGAGGCCGCCGTGAGGGTGACCGTGATGTCGTAGGTGGTGGACCCGGCGGCGCTGGAGTCGTTGTCCCAGTACTGCACGGCGACGTAGTAGGTGCCCGCCGGTAGCCCGGTGCCCGACAGGGTCTCCGGGTTCTCGGTGGTGGCCCGGGCCGCCCACAGCTCGCCGGTGTCGTCGTACAGCAAGACGTCCACGTCCCCTTGGGTGTCGTCGAAGGTCGTCTCCTCCACGGTCAGGCTCAAGGCTTCCCCAGCGGCGACGTCGAAGGTGAACCAGTCCACGTCAACCGGGCCGTTGGGGTGCCCATCGCAGGAGTCTTCGGTGATGGTCGTGCCAGAGCTCAGGGCCTCGGCCTGCCCGGAGGTCTCGTTGTCTCCGGCCACCGCGTCGCCGCAGCCCGCGCCGGCGGGGGCGGTCCCCTGGCAGAGCCCGGCGCCCGCGCCCATCAGGGGGCAGTACTCGCCGGTGCTGCAGTCGCCGTCCAGGGTACAGGGCACGCGCTCTTCGTAACGGAGGGTGTAGCTGACGTCTGCCCCCCCGGCCGCGCCGCTGTAGTGCTGCACCAGCAGGCAGTAGTCGGAGCTGGCGGTGAGGTCGGTGACCACGAGCAGCTCGCTGTCGGCCTCTGTGGACTCGCCCCGGCCGAGCACGGTGGTGGCGCAGTCCGTAACGTAGGCGTCCAGGTCGGTCTCGCCGTCGTCGGTCCAGGTCACCAGCACCTCCACGGCGCCCGTGCCCGCGGTGAACACGAACCAGTCCGGATCATAGGCGCAGGTGGCGCCATCGACGTCGGTAGCGGCGCTGAGGGCGGTGGCGTTGGCCTCGTCGTCATTGCCCTCGTTGCTGTCGTTGCCGCAGTCCGGCGGTGGCTCGCAGCGCAGGGTGTCGGGGTTGCAGTGCTCGTAGCCCTCGAGCTGGCAGTCGGTGTCGCCGTACTCGGGATCGCAGCCGCAAAAGAGGCTACCGCCGTCTCCGCCATCCCAGCACCACTGACCGCTGGTGGCGGTTTCGCAGTCGGTGTCGTAGCTGTCGGGCTCGTCGCACTCGTCCCCGCCGATCAGGCTGCAGTCACTGGCGCAGGTGCTGCCGTCGGGGGGATCGCACTCCTCGCCGCTCTCCACGACGCCGTTGCCGCAGCCGCCGACGCAGCTCGAAAGATCCACGGTGCAGTCGGGCGTGCAGGTCAGCTCGCCGCTCTGAAAGCCGCTGTTGGCGCAGGTCTGGGTGCCGAAGTCGGAGGCGTCGCACTCCTCACCGACCTCCATCACGCCGTTGCCGCAGCCCTCGCATCCGGACAGGTCGAAGGTGCACTGCGCCGTGCAGGCGAGCGTCCCCCCCGCGAGACCCTGGCTGGTGCAGGTCTCGCCGGCGAGATCGGTGCCCTCGCATTGCTCATCGGGCTCGATGATGCCGTTGCCGCACACGGGGGTTTGGTTCTGGTTGTTGTTGTCGTCATCATCGCTGCAGGCGGCCAGGCTCAACACGAGCGGCATTGCCGCGAGACAGGCCCATCGGTGGCAGGTCATGACTCACGCTCCTTGCGTATTGGGTTTTCGGATTCGGCGGGGCAACGTACGGCACCCGGGTGAGCTTTGTCAATGCTGCCGGGGCGGGGCGCCTGGCGTGGCTGGCGTGGCTGGCACGTCTTCGCGTCCGCGGGGACGCGGACGCGAAGACGCACTGCGGAAAGACTGATATGCGAAGACGCACTGCGGAAAGACTGATATGCGAAGACGCACTGCGGAAAGACTGATATGCGAAGACGCACTGCGGAAAGACTGATATGCGAAGA
>CAYFWA010000576.1:0-4912 GCA_964346625.1 uncultured Myxococcales bacterium | reverse complement strand
CGAAAAGAAGGCCGACGAAAAGAAGGCCGACGAAAAGAAGGCCGACGAAAAGAAGGCCGACGAAAAGAAGAAAGCCGCCGCAGCGAACGCCGAGGCCGACGCCGGCGATGACGCCGGCGATGACGCCGACGGTGAAGAGGAGGCGGAGGGCGCCGAGGAGCGAGGGGACGCCGCCGACGCCGCGGAGGAGGAGAAGTAACCGTTCAGGGCCCCGTAGGACCGAAAATGCGCGAAACGGCGATCTGGCGCCTTTCCCTGCAGCGACGCGAAGCGCGGTGATTGGGGGTGAGCCCCGAAAAACCGCGCTTTTTCGGGGCGAGGGGGGATGGGACCTCAGGCCTCCCTGAACATGTACGAGGAGATAAAAAGATGACCAAGATCTGGACGCTCTACAAGCGCGAGATGGGGGACTACTTCAACTCCCCCATCGCCTACATCGCCATCACCGTCTTCCTGGTGGCCGTGGGCATCCTGGCCACCAAGGAGATCTTCGGCGCCGAGGTCCCCCGCGCCGAGCTCCGCCCCCTGCTGGAGTGGATGCCCATGGTGATGATCGTCCTGGCGCCGGCCATCGCCATGCGCCTGCTGGCCGAGGAGAAGGCCACCGGCACGGTGGAGCTGCTGCTCACCCTGCCGGTGAGCGACTGGTCCATCGTGCTCGGCAAGTACCTGGCCGCCTTGACGGTGCTGGGGCTGTCCATCCTGCTCACCCTCCCCGTCCCCATCGCCATGTCCTTCATGGGCGACGTGGACTGGGGCGTGGTCACCGGCGCCTACATCGGGCTGCTGATGATGGGGGCGTGCTACCTGGCCATCGGGCTGATGACCTCGAGCTGGGCCCGCAGCCAGGTGATCGCGGTGATCCTGGCGGTGGCCATCTGCCTGGTGTTCTGGTTCCCGGGCTCCTCCTGGCTGCGCGACGCGCTGCCCGAGGGGCCGCGGGTGTGGATCCAGAACGTCTTCGGGCTCGGATACCACTTCCGAAACATCTCCAAGGGCATCCTGGACTCCCGGGACGTCATCTACTACCTGAGCATCGGCGCCGCCTGCCTGCTGCTGGCCGTGCAGTCGCTGGAAAGCCGCAAGTGGAGGTAGCGTCATGGCCCAGACATCCAACACGACATCCAACACGACATCCAAGAGCACATCCAATGCCAATCTCGGCGTCAACGCCATCGTCTTCACCGCGCTGACGATCATCACCCTGTTGGTCGTCAACGTCGGCGCCCACTACGTCTACGGCCGGGCCGACCTTACCGAGGACGGCCTGTACACCCTGTCGCCGGTGAGCAAGGACCTCGTCAAAAACGCCAAGGGCGAGCTCAAGATCCGGCTGTTCGTCTCCAAGAAGCTGGTGGCCGGGCTGTTGGAGGTCCGCCAGTACGTCATCGACAAGCTCAAGGACTACGAGGACGCCGCCCGCGGGAACTTCTCCTGGGAGGTGATCCACCCCGAGGACAGCGACGAGGCCAAGGAGCTCACCGAGCAGTACCGGATCCCCAAGTTCGACGCACAGACCAAGCGCGCGGGCTCCAAGGAGAGCCGGGAGATCCACTTCGGCCTGGTGATCAGCTACAAGGCGCCGGGCAAGGACGAGAATTACGAAGTCATCCCCATCCTCGGCTGGGACATCCAGAAGAACCTCGAGTACCTCATCACCGAGCGCATCCACCGGCTGGTCAAGGGGCGCAAGAAGGTGGCGCTCATCACCGGGCACAACGAGGTGCCCGGCAAGCAGCTCCAGCAGCTCCTCAAGGCGCTCAACAAGTTCTTCAAGAACTACGAGGTGGTGGAGCACGACATCCGTCAGAAGGGCAAGCTGCCCGACGACGCGGTGGTGGCCATCGTGATCCCCCCCAAGACGCCGTGGAACGGGGCCGATCGCAAGAAGCTCGACGAGTTCGTGATGCGCGGCAAGCGCGGCGTGCTGTTCCTGGTGGAGGGCATGGCCCGTCAGAAGCAGCGGCGCCAGCTCCAGATGCAGCGCATGCCCAACATCATGATGCCCGCCCAGCACGGGCTCAACGAGCTCCTGTGGAAGTGGGGCGTGAAGATCCAGGGCAACTACGTGCTCGACGAGGGGCAAAAGCCCCTGCTGGTGCCGGGCCGCGGCGGGCGGGCCCAGATCATCTTCCACCCCGCCCTGCTCAACATGTACGTCTCGCGGCGCCTGCGCGCGCCGGTGACCCCGCTGCTGGCCTCCTCCCTGGAGATCAAGCGCGCCTACGTGGGCAAGGAGATCAAGCCCGGCTCGAAGTTCAAGATCCAGCCCCTGCTGATGACCTCGGACAAGGCCTGGACCGTGAAGGGGCCCTACGTGCCGAACCTGCGGCGCCGGGACCGTCCCCCCGAGGACGCCAAGCGCGGGCAGTACATCGTGGGGGCCCTGGTGGAGGGGACCCTGCCCTCGGCCTACCCGAAAAAGGGCCGCAAGGAGAGCGCCGGCCAGTCCCGGCTGGTGGTCATCGGGGACTTCGACATCCTCGCCCGGCTGGGCGGCATCGCCGGCAACAAGGTGTTTCTGCAGAACGTGGTGGACCTGCTGGCCCAGGACGAGGCCCTGGTGAGCCTGCGCAACAAGCAGATGCAGGATCGCGCGCTGACCCTGCCGGAGAAGAAGGGGAACCGCACCCTCGTCGACGCGGCGATCATCATCGGAATGCCGCTTTTGCTGATCCTGTTCGGCGTGGGGCGCTGGCAGCTCCGGCTGTATCGCCGCCGGCGAGCCAACGAGTGGCTGTCATAGCGCCGTCGCCCGTGGGGGCCCCCGCGGGACCCGGCGCGGCACATCGCCGCGCCGGGCGCCCCGGACGCCCCTTTCCTACGGAGGTACCGGAATGGACAAGCGAGTAATCATCGTCGCCGGCGTGCTGGTGGTCGCCGTGGCCGTGGTCCTGGTGGTCCGCAGCCAGCGCACCGCGCCCCCCGAGCCCGAGATCGACAAGAAGCCCTTCCCCGAGCTGCAGGCCGAGCGCCCCAAGGGGGATCCCAAGTGGGTGCACCCGGTCATCAAGAAGGTCAACCGCATCGAGGTGGGCAAGGGCGACAAGACCCTGGTGATCCGCCGCGTCAAGGCCGGCGACGGCCGCCGCGACTTCGGCAAGTGGCGCATCGTCAAGCCCTTCGAGTACCGCGCCGACGACTACGCCGTGCGGCAGGTGCTCCAGCGGGCCACCAACCTGCGCTACTGGGAGCCGGCCACCCGGAAGAAATCCGAGCACGCCAAGCTCGGGGTCACCGACGCCACCGGGCTGCGCGTCAAGCTGTTCGAGGATCAGCGCAAGATCGCCGACTTTTACATCGGCAAGGAGGTCCGCACCAAGCTCGCCGACCGCCCCGTCACCTACGCCTACTTCCGGGCGGCGCACCAGGACACGGTGTGGAAGGTGCTCGGCTCCCTGCGCCTGATCACCAAGAAGGAGCTCGACGAGTGGCGGGATCCCAAGATCCTCAAGCTCAAGCGCGACGAGGTGGTGGGCATCGAGCTGAAGGCCGGCGACGCCCACATCGCCCTGGCCCGCGACCCCAAGATCAAGGACCCCAAGAAGCGGGGCAAGAGCTGGACCGTCAAGGCGTCCCAGCCCGAGGTCACCGAGCTCGAGCAGTCGGACGTGACGCGCATGGCCTCGACCCTCAGCTACCTGCGCGCCAAGGAGTTCGTGGACGACGCCAAGCCCGTCGAGACCGGCCTGCAGAGCCCCACGCACCAGCTCACCGTGAAGCTCCAGGGGGGCAAGTCCCATACCCTGCTCTTTGGCAAGACCGTGGAGCGCAAGGTCAAGCGCGGCAAGAAGGAGCGCACCGAGAAGCTCACCTACGTCCAGATCAAGGGCAACCCCCAGGTGTTCCTGGTGCAGGAGCGGCGCCTCAAGGTGCTCAAGAAGCGCCCTACCGACCTGCGCGACCGCAGCGTCATCCGCCTGAGCGCCCGGCAGCAGGTCAACCGGCTCGAGGTGCACAAAAAGGGCGACACCCTGCTGTTCGCGCGCACCGACGGCAAGTGGACGGTGAAAAAGCCCGCCGGCATGGAGTTCGAGGCCAAGGCCATGGAGCGGGCGTTCAAGACCTTGCGGGGCCGCTTCAAGGCCAAGGCGTTCTCCGACGTCACCGACCCGGCCAAGACCGGCCTGGACAAGCCCGAGGGCAAGCTGGTGCTCACCGTGGGACCGAAGCCCGAGAAGAAGAAGCCCGCGAACAAGAAGGGTGACAAGAAGGCGGACAAGAAAGCCGGCAAGAAGGCCGACGAGAAGGCCGAAAAAGAGAAGGCCGAAAAAGAGAAGGCCGCCGCCCCGCGCCCCGCGCCCCGCCCCGCCGCGCGCCCCGCGGCGCCGGTGAGGACCGAGACCATCGTGCTGCTCATCGGCAAGGAGGCGGCCAAGCGCGAGCGCTACGTCCAGGTGCAGGGCCGGCCCGCGGTCTACGTCATCCGGCAGTACACCCTAAAGCGCCTCTGGAAGGGCCAGGGCAAGTGGAAGGCCGCCCGCCGGCCCCCCGGCCGCATGCGCGGTCGGATGCCCGGTCGGATGCGCGGCCGCATGCCCGGTCGGATGCCCGGTCGGATGCGGCGCGGCCGCTGAGGGCCCACCTCAGCACCGCCCCGCCCGGACCTACCTCGCATCGCCCTGCCCCGCCGCCACTCCGCCGCCGCCAACCCACAGCCGCCTCCGATCCGCCGCCGCCGCTGCTGCTCGGTCGGAGGTCCGCGGCCTCTCAACCGCGCCACTGAGGCTGAGGGCTCGCGCAAGAATAACTTCGGCATTCGGCCGCCGATCCATCCCGGCTGGCTGCGTGAGCTCGCTTCGCTCGCGGGTCTGGACTGGATCATTCCAGCAAGCTGGAATGATCCAGTCACCAGCGGCTCATCGGTTGAATATCCCGCAATATTCGCCCTCTTCGCGCCTTCTATGAGGCC
>CAYFWA010000575.1:4132-4920 GCA_964346625.1 uncultured Myxococcales bacterium | reverse complement strand
TGCTTCCCGAGGAAAGGCTGCTTCCCGAGGAAAGGCTGCTTCCCGAGGAAAGGCTGCTTCCCGAGGAAAGGCTGCTTCCCGAGGAAAGGCTGCTTCCCGAGGAAAGGCTGCTTCCCGAGGAAAGGCTACTCCCAGGAAAGGCTACTTCCCGGCCGCTTTGACCAACGGGCGCAGGGTCCGCATCAGCACCCGACCGTCCACCGGGCGATGGAAGTCGGCCCGGGGGCGCCCCCGGGCGTCCAGGATGAGCAGCCGGGGCACGCCCCGCACCGCGCCCAGGGGGCTGTCGCGCACCATGGACGGGTCGCCGTAGACCACCGGGAAGCTGATCCCCGCCGCGTCCACGAAGGTGGGCACCAGGCGGCGCTGGCGGTCCAGGGCGACGCCCACCACGGCCACGCGATCGTTGCCCAGCGCGGCCCGCACCGGTTGCAGCCGGGCGAGCTGGACCTGGCAGGGCACACACCAGGTGGCGAAGAAAAACAGCACCAGGGGCCGGCCGCGAAACTGCGCCAGGCGCAAGGACGCGCCGTCGAGCGTTCGAAACTCGAAGTCTACGGCCTGACGCGGCGAAAGCCGCGGGCGGGGACGCCGAAGCCCGTCCGCCGGGTCCGGCGTGCAGGACCACGAGGACGAGGACAACCCGCTCGCCACCGCCAGGGCGGTCAACAGTGCCAGGGGGAGCCGCCTCCTCCCGTTCGAAGCAATCAAAACGCGCATTACAAGGTAACTTAGCATAATCGAGCCCCCTGCCGCCGCCTGTAGCGCCTGCCACGGCGCCAGTGCTC
>CAYFWA010000575.1:3648-4032 GCA_964346625.1 uncultured Myxococcales bacterium | reverse complement strand
GCCCAGATAGCCTATCTAAGCCGGAGCTGGCGCCTCCGGCGCCGCCTGTAGCGCCTGCCACGGCGCCAGTGCTCGCCCAGATAGCCTATCTAAGCCGGAGCTGGCGCCTCCGGCGCCGCCTGTAGCGCCCGACTCGGCGCCAGTGCTCGCCCAGATAGCCTATCTAGGCCGGAGCTGGCGCCTCCGGCGCCGCCTGTAGCGCCCGACTCGGCGCCAGTGCTCGCCCAGATAGCCTATCTAGGCCGGAACTGGCGCCTCCGGCGCCGCCCGCAGCGCTTCGAGCACATCTCCCCAGTCTTGGCCCCCTCACCACCAGCCATCGCAAGGACTTGGTCGTCCCGTCGGCTGCATGGCTGCATGGCTGCATGGCTGCATGGCTGTATG
>CAYFWA010000575.1:0-3548 GCA_964346625.1 uncultured Myxococcales bacterium | reverse complement strand
GCTGCATGGCTGCATGGCTGCATGGCTGCATGGCTGCATGGCTGCATGGCTGCATGGCTGCATTGCTGCATTGCTGCGTTGTCAGGCCAGTCGATTCACGATAGACTTCGAGACCATGGAGTTGCTCGACGCCTTCAAGAACATCAGCGACGTGGTCATCGACGCCTACTTCGTGGTGGACAAGCAGGGGCAGATCCTGGAGTACAACCGCGCCTTTTTCGCCATGTTCCCCCGGCAGGTGGCGCGAAAGCTCAAGGGTATGCCCATCGCCGAGGCCGTGCTCACCGAGCGCAACATCGCCCTGGAGTGCATGGATGCGGGCCGCCACGTGCGCCTCGACGAGATCCCGCTGCAGGTCAGCGGCAGCGACGAGCGCTACCGCGTCATCGTGTCGGGGATTCCCCTCGAGGACGACTCCGGAGAGGTGTTCGGGGCCCTGGTGATCATCCGCAACGTCACCGACGAGGCGATGATGCAGGTCAAGTACCAGGAGATGCTCGAGACCGAGGCCCGCGAGCGCGATCGGTTGTCCGAGCAGATCAAGGAGCGCACCTCGGCGCTGGTGGAGACCAACGATCTGCTGCTGGATCTGCAGCGGGAGCTGATGGACTACAAAAAGGGCCTGCAGATGTAGAAGCACGCGTCTCCCTCCCCACCAGCGCGCCGTCGCGCGTACTCGTCGCGCTCGTCCCGCCCGTTCTGCTCGTCTCGCGTGTCCGTCCCGCCCGTCCCGCTCGTCTCGCGTACGTGTCCCGGTCGTCCCGCTCGTCCCGGTCGTCCCGCTCGTCCCGCTCGCCTCGCGTGCTCGTCGCGTCGGTTCCGCTCGTCCAGCGTACGTGTCCCGGTCGTTCCGCTCGTCTCGCGTACGTGTCCCGCTCGTGGCGCTCGTTGCGCTCGTCCCGCCCGTTCTGCTCGTCTCGCGTGCTCGTCCTGGTTACCCGTCCCCGAACCGCGGGTCCCCGATCTCGGTGGCGTCGCCGGGCCAGTCGGTGCGTAAAAAGACGTAGATGAGCTCGCTGGCACCGGCCACGAGCTCCTGGGCGGGCCACGCGGGGTTGCCCCAGTCCAGGCCCACCAGCGCGGTGCCCAGGTGGGTGCTGGCCTTCTTGAGGTCGGCCCCGGCGAAGGTCTCCTTGGGGGCCACGTCCCCCACCACCTCCTCGAGGGGCGGATCGCCGGCGGCCCAGTTTGCGCCGAAGATGTGCACCCGGCCCTGGTTGTCGCCGAAGCTGGCCTCGGGGTCGCCCACCACCAGCTCCTTGCGGCCGTCGCCGTCGAGGTCCATGAAGGCCACCGCCTGGCCGAAGGCCACGGCGCCCGGCTCGGTGGTGAGCAGGCTGTAGTCGGGCGCGGCGGGGAGCTGTCCCCCGCTCGACAGGTAGAGAAATACCCGGCTGTTGGCCCCGTCGGGCATGCCCACGGCCAGATCGTCCACCCCGTCGCCGTTGAGGTCGGTGACCGCCAGGGCCGCGCCGAAGCGCTTCTTGTCGCCCGGCTCGCTCACCGGCGGGGTCAGCGTCCCGGCGCTGCAGTCCACGGCGCCCCCGCCGAAGCGGTACAAAAGCACCTCCCCTTCGGTGTTGCGCGGCACCCCCAGGGCGAAGGCGATCTGGCCCGGCGGGTCGCTGTCGAACAGGCGCCCGGCCACCAGGCCCCGGCCGGTGGCCGCCAGGGCGTTGGAGGACATGGGGATGGGGCAGCGCAGCACGTCCGAGGCGTCGAAGGACTCGTTGAGCACGAAGTAGGTGTAGTCGTCCTCGGCCACCGCCCAGTCCCAGGTGTCGGCGCCGTCGAGCTGCCCGGCCGCCAGGGCCCCGCCCAGGTTGCTGAGCTGCTCGCCGGGCTTGGTGACCACCTTGCGGTCGCTGTCGGCCTGCAGGTCCCCCTCGGCGGTGAGGGTGACCGTGCGCAGGTACACGAACTGCGGCACGCCCACCAGGATGCGGGGCTGGCCGCTCGAGGAGTCGCTGATGCGGGTCATGGCCTCCACCAGGTTCTTTTCCCGGTCTCCGCCGTCCATCAGGTCCTCCGAGCTCACCCGGGCGACGCGGGTGGACCGGATGCCGCCGGTGTCGCCGAGCTGAACCAAGGCCAGCACGTCGGTGTAGTGTCCCCCCACCACCAGGGTGCGGGGGTGATCCGGGTGGTCCAGGGCCAAAAGGGTGAACCCGAACTGGGGCGAGCTGAGCTTGTCCGGCCGCTCGAGCACCTGCACCGGCGCCTTGTCCTCCAGGTCATCGAAGGACCCCCAGGGGCAGCCCGCGCCGAGCACGCCGATGGCCAGCAGCGACAAAAGGTAACCTGTCAGTGGTCTCGTAGGACCGAAAGCGCGAAAAACGGCAGAGGTGCGCCTTTCCCTGCAGCGGCGCGAAGCGCGATGATTGGGGGTGAGCCCCGAAAAACCGCGCTTTTTCGGGGCGAGGGGGGATGGGACAGCCCCCCTGAACGTGTACGACAAATTAATGGAGAGAATCCGCATGGCTAGAACCTCAGTGAACCGGTGAAGCCCGCGTAGCCCGGTCCGAAGGCCGGGCTGATAACCATCTGCTTGCCCCGGATGCGCATGGTGGACGGGGGGCCGCTGTCCGCGAAGGTGTAGTAGATCCCGAAGATGGCCGAGAGGCCCGCCAGACCGAACAGCCCGTTGGCCAGATAGGCGTACAGGCGTCCCTTTTGAAAGCGCCCATCGAGCGACGGGGTGAGGCGCTGCTGGTCGTCGATCTCTTCTTGCAGGTCCTTTTTGATGTTGTTGGACAAAAAGCCCAGGGTGATGCCGCCGGCCAGAAACGCCGCGGCCACGCCGTAGGCCACGTAGGCGCTGGCCCGCGAGGGCTTCTTGGCCAGGCGGACCCGCGCCGTGGCGTGACGGAGCCGGCGGACCACCAGCTCCTTGGTGACCGGCTTGTAGCCCTCGCGGCGAATCTCCAGCTCGTGCTTGCCGGGGCGCACCACGGCGCGGTCGCAGGGCACCTTGCAGACCACCTTGCCGTCGAGCAGCACCTCGCCGCCGTAGGCCGAGTCGCCGCGCACCGTGAGCCAGCCGTGGTCCACCGCCTCGAGCTTGAAGTGCAGCTTGTGGGTCTTGCCGCTGACCACCTCGAGGGTCTTGCGCTGCTGCTGGTAGCCGGCCTTGTCCACCCAGATCTTGTGCATCCCCGGCTTCAAAAAGCCGTTGTAGGGGGTCTTGGCCACCGCGCCCACGCTGCGGTCGTCGATGTAGATCAGGGCGCCTGGGCTGTTGGCGGTGATGCTGACCCAGCCCAGGTAGTGCTCTTGAGACAGGGCGACGTAGACATCCACCAGCCGATCGGGGCTTACGCTGATGGTCTTTTTTTCCGGCTTGTAGCCCTTGGCCTCGATGATGAGCTGGTGCTCGCCGGTGGTGAGGGTCCCCTCCCAGGGGCTCTCGCCCAGGGGCTTCATCTTGCTGTTGAGATACAGGTTGGCGCCCGGGGGCTTGGTGGAGACCACCACCACCCCCTTGGGCTCGATCTTGGGCAGCACCGGCACCACCACGGCGCGGCGTCGGCGGGGCGGGGGCTCCACCA
>CAYFWA010000574.1:0-4923 GCA_964346625.1 uncultured Myxococcales bacterium | reverse complement strand
TCGTCGGTTAAATACGTCAATGTATTCGCCCTCCTCGCTTCTTGACAGAATTGCGTCTCGGCGCCCTCGGTGCGTCGAACTTATTCTTGCGCGAGCCCTTAGCGGCCCTTTTTGCCCGGTTTGCCGCGACGACCCGTTTGCCCGGCCCTGCCCTTTCGGCCCCTACGGTCCGCTCGCGCGGCCCGGCCCTTTCGGCTCCGTGGGCCCTTTCGGCTGCGTCGGTCCTCTCGGCCGCGCGTGCCCGCTGGGCCCCGCGGGTCGTCGTCGGGCAGATCGGCGGTGAGCAGGCGGTGCTGCCGTAGCTTCTCGGTCAGGGTGCGGGGGGTGGTCACGGTCTCCGAGAGGCGGTCGGGGTTGCGTCCCGCGTAGAACATCGCCGTGGCCGCCGTGCCCGGGGTGGGCACGAAGGACTGGATCTGGCGGGGGCGCCAGCCCTCGGCTCGCAGGCGGCGCACCAGGCCGCGCATCCGCGCCTCGGTGCTGCCGGGCAGGCCGGACAAAAAGTAGGGGTTGAGGTATCGCTCGATGCCGTAGCGCTGGCACAGCTCGTCGAAGCGCGCACGGAATGCCTCGAAATCGCCGTATGGCGGCTTGCGCGCCAGGCGCAAGACCTCCGGGTGATCGTGCTCGGGCGCCACGTGCAGGTGGCCCCCCACGTGGTGGCGGACCAGGTCCTCGAGGTAGGCGGGATCGCGCAGGGCAAGGTCGTGACGCACGCCGGAGGCGATGTGGACGTGTCGGACCCCTGGCGCCTGGCGGACCGCGCGCATCAGCTCTCGCAGGGGGCCGTGATCGGTGGACAGCCAGCGGCACGGGCGCGGGTGGAGGCAGGAGGGGCGGCGGCAGCGCGCCGCGCGCGCCGGGTCGGTGCAGCCCAGGCCGTAGGTGTTGGCCGTGGGGCCGCCCAGGTCGCTCACCGTGCCGCGGAAGGTGGGGGTCTGCCGGAGCGTCTCGAGCTCGCGCAGCACCGACGCCGGGGAGCGGGACTGGACCGCGCGGCCCTCGTGCAGCGCGATGGCGCAGAAGCTGCACCCGCCGAAGCAGCCGCGGGTGATCTGCAGGGAGTTGGCGATCATCTCGAAGGCGGGGATGGGCTCCCCATAGCGCGGGTGGGGCCGGCGGCTGTAGGGCAGCTCGTGCACGAGGTCGAGCTCCGCGGTGGACAGGGGCGCCGCCGGCGGCATGGCCAGCACGAGCTGGTCGCCGTGCGCCTGCGCGCAGGCCTGGCCCAGCCCCGGGTTGGCCGTACGTTCGAGGCGTCGGGTGGCCGCGGCCAGCCGGGCCGGATCGGCCTGGATCTGCTCGTAGGCGGGCAGCCGGCGTACGGTGAAGGCGGGGGGCCGGGGTGGATCCCGCAAGGGCCCGCCCGAGGGCAGGGCGGGTCCCCCGGAGGCCCCGCCGCGGGCGCCGAAGCGGACCTCCTCGCCGTCTGCCAGCTCCAGGCCGGCCTCAGCCAGGGCCCGCGGACCCAGGGCCACCGCGGTGCCGCGGATCCCGTAGAGGTGGGGCAGGGCCGCACGGTCCACGCGGGGCAGGGAGGTCAGCCGATCCACCACGGCCAGCAGGGGCCGCTCGGCCATGCCGTAGACCAGCAGGTCCGCCCGCGCGTCCAGCAGCACCGAGCGACGCAGCGAGTCGGACCAGTAGTCGTAGTGGGCGAAGCGGCGCAGCGAGGCCTCCACGCCCCCCAGCAGGATCAGCCGGTCGCCGAAGGCCTGGCGGGCCAGGTGGCTGTAGACCACGGCGGCCCGGTTCGGGCGCAGGCCCGCGCGCCCGGCCGGGGAGTAGGCGTCGTCGCGGCGCCGCTTGCGATGGGCCGTCTGGTGGTTGACCATGGAGTCCATGTTCCCGGCGGTGACCCCGACGAACAGGCGCGGGGCGCCGAAGGCGGCCAGGGCGTCGGCGTCGCGCCAGTCGGGCTGGGCCGCCACGGCCACCACCAGGCCGAAGGACTCGAGCACGCGCCCCACCACGGCCGCGCCGAAGGCCGGGTGATCCACGTAGGCGTCGCCCGTGACGATCAGCACGTCGGGCCGCCGGTGCCCGGCGGCGCGCAGCTCTTGCGGCGAGGCGGGCAAGGGCCGAGCGGTGGGGGGATGGGCGGGGGGCACGGTCACGGCCGCCCCCCCTTTCCTTTGACGTCAGTTTTGTCCGAGGGCTCCGGCACGCCGTATCCCGTCGCGCGGACGGCCACCGCGCGCCGGTGCAGCCCGATCAGGGCGGTGACGCCGGCAGCGAGCAACAGCAGGGACAGAAACTGCGAGGTGGAAAGCAGCAGGGGCTCGTTGGCTGGCAGCCCGAGGGCGTCGGCCACGACGGGGAGCGAGGCCTCGAACAGAAAGCGGCGCTCGGCGTCGCCGCGAAACAGCTCGGTGACCAGCCGCAGCACGGCGTACAGCGACAGGTAGACGAAAAACACCATGCCGTCGAAGCGCTTGCGGACCGCGAGCCAGATCAGGGCCGCGAAGATCGCAAGCTCGCCGGCCGCCTCGTAGAGCTGCACGGGGTGCAGCGGGGGCGTGACCTCGGCCAGGCGCGGGTCGAGCTCGCGGCGGGCCACCAGGTTGTCGAACACGACGCTGTCGGCGGGGAAGCGCACCGCCACGGCGGCGTCGCAGCGCTTGCCCCAGCAGCACCCCGCGAAGTAGCAGCCCAGCCGCCCGAAGGCGTGACCCAGCGACAGCACCGGCGCGATCACGTCACCGGCGCGCAGAAAGGGGAGCTTGCGGCGCCACATGAAGTACAGCCCCGTGGCGCAGGCCGCGATCACGCCGCCGTAAAACACCAGCCCCCCTTCCCAGATGGCCAGCACGCGCAGGGGCTGGCCGCGGAACCGCTCCCAGTTGGTGGCCGCGAACAGCAGCCGTGACCCCAGCAGGGCGGCGATCAGGCCCCAGAAGCACAGATCCAGGAAGTCGTCGGTGCGCAGCCCCACCCGCCGGGCGTTGCGATAGCCCAGGTAGATCCCCAGCATCACCCCCACGGCTACGAGGGTGCCGTAGGTGGACACGGTGAGCTGGCGCCCGAAGGCGTCGAATTCGAACAGGCGCGGGTGCATGGGGTTTGGGCTCCCCGACGGCGCGGTGACCGTCGGCGGTCCGTGGCCGCCGGCCGGCCATGTCTACCTTCCCATGATCGACCGGTCCGTGGCTACTTTCCCAGATCAACCCCGCCGGGGCCAGCCGGATTCCCGATGGCCGTCAGCAGAAGCTCTGCGGAGGCAGGGGCCCAGCCGTCCTTCAGGGCCGGGTGTCCTCCGGGGCCGTGCGAGGGGCCCGTTGCGCAGCGTCGTTGGAGAGGTCTGCCGAGGCGTTTTCTAGTGCGTTCGTTTCGTCCAGCGTGGCCTCCGGCGGTGGGTCGGGATGTAGAAATAGGTCCACGATCACCAGGAGGACGCCCATCGTGATGGCCACGTCGGCCACGTTGAAGGTGGGCCAGTTGAACCCTCCGTACCAGTCGAGGAAGTCCACGACGTAGTCGAGCCGGATCCGGTCGACGAGGTTGCCCACGGCGCCCGACAGCACCGCGGCGAGGCCGAGCCGGCGCAGCCGCTGCTCCGGCCGGCTCCAGTAGACGAGCAGGCAGATGAACAGCATCGCCAGGGCGTTGAGACCGATGAACACCGGCCGCTTCACCCGATCGGGCCAGCCCCGGGCGATCCCGAAGATCGCGCCGGTGTTCCCGGTGATCTGATAGCGGAAGTAGCCCGGGAGCACCTCCACGGGCTCCTGGTGCCGGGGCGGACGCATGTGGCCCCGGCTGTCGGCCTGCAGGGGGCCGAGGCGCTCCACCGCCCACCCCTTGGTCCACTGGTCGGCGGCCGCGAGGGTGCAGGTCAGGGCCCCCAGCAGCAGCACCTCGGGCACCCAGCGGATGCGCTCCGGTCGAGGGCCGGGGATCGGATCCCGCGCCGCGCTGGCTTCGTCCCCGGGGGGCTCGAGCCCGGAGGACGGGGTCGAGGGAGGCGAGCCGACGCC
Source organism: uncultured Myxococcales bacterium (assembly GCA_964346625.1). GTDB lineage: Bacteria > Myxococcota_A > Polyangia > HGW-17 > JAJRWW01 > CAYFWA01. The sequence continues at coordinate 946 of CAYFWA010000574.1, read as the reverse complement.
GACTTCGGGGGCACCGGGGTCTCGAGTCGTGCGGGCCGTCATCCGCGCCATACTACTCAGAAAATCGGCGATAGCCGAGAGTAGAAAACGGGAAAATCGACCCGCGGCCCAAAAAAAACCGCACCCCTGGCGTGCAGCGGCCGAAGACCGTCTCGTTCGCGGGCCCCCGCGGGCCCCTCAACCCGAGCCGCGAGGCTCACAACGAGCCGCGGGCCCTTCAACTCGAGCCGCGAGGCTCACAACGAGCCGCGAGGCTCACAACGAGCCGCGAGGCTCACAACGAGCCGCGAGGCCCGCAGCGAGCCGCGAGGCCCGCAGCGAGTCGCAGGGCTCACGCAAGCACGACGCGGAAACACGACGCGTACGGAGGTCCATCATGCCTACTTCCATCGGACGAATCTCGGATCTGCCCCTTTCCAGCGAAGCCCGCCGTCCCCGGACGGCCCCGCGCCAACCCAGCGCCGCGGGCTCCTTCCAGGAGGTGCTGCGCACCGGCGCCCAGGTGCTGCTGGCCGGGGCGAGCGCCGCCAGCGGCCTGGTGGGCGGCCCCATGCTCTCCTCGGCCATCGACGCGGCGCGCAGCCGGCTGTCCACCGGCAACGGGTCCGAGGCCGGCTCTGGGGGAGCGGCTCAGGGAGGGGCGAGCGGGCCGCTGGCCAACGCCGTCCAGGGCAGCTCCGGTGGCGGAGGCGCGGGTGGGGGCTCGGGGAGCTCCGAGGTGGAAGCCATGCGGCAGCTCCAGCAGGAGGGCCGAAAACAGAGCCTGCAGTACCTGCAGCTCCAGCAGGAGGTCCAGCAGATGAACCGCCGGTTCACCGTTGCCTCCAATCTGCTCAAGGCCAAGCACGACACGGCGCGCTCGGCCATCAACAACCTGCGCTCGTGATCCCGGGTCGGGCAGGGGGCGGCCAGAGGGCAGGGGATGGCCAGAGGGCAGGGGGCGGCC
>CAYFWA010000573.1:0-4929 GCA_964346625.1 uncultured Myxococcales bacterium | reverse complement strand
CCCCCCCCTGGGTAGGGGCGCGGAATCATAAGCGTTTTCCGCCAGTGACAGTCTCTGCCGAGGCTCCGGGGCGAAGGGGCGAGGCTCACCGTCAACGTTGACAGTGACAGTCATGCGCAGCTTGCCCACGAGCATGACGCCCACCCTGCTGTCTCGACACGTAGGGCTGGGGCTCACTCCGAGAACTCGGAGTGACAGCCCTGCTGCTGTGGCTCGAAAGGCCTCACTTGTAACGTTACAGGTGAGCATCATCGCTCCCGATCCCCAGCTCTACCAGTGCCACCCGCACCTTCTGCAGAGCGACGTTCTCGATATCCAACACTCGCTGGCGTGATAGCCCCATCAACCGCCCCGTCTCACGCAGGCCGTGTGAGCCGCGCTCTGCAACGTCCAGCGCGCACGTCTGTTCGAGCCCAGCTCGCCTGATCGTGAGCTCGCCGTAGAGCTCCAAGCTGGCCAGGTGATAGCGGCAGCTTACCCACGGGCAGGGGCGCACGCCGTTGATGCAGTCGGCTCGCGTGCGTGGGCGCTCAAGCATGGGGTGCATGTTCCCGGGCCGGGCCCCCGGGGCGCGGGGCGCAACCGCGTCCCCACTCTCCCCGGTCCCCTTCACCGGAAGGGCTCTTGAGGGCAACATTCCCTCCGGTCCCCGGGCCGGTGCCGGGCCCGTCAGGGCCGGCATCCGGGCCTATTGACGTACATGTCATATAATGCGGCTGTCCCACCAATCGAGTCGGAGATAGGGTTTCGCTGTAATCCCGGGCGTGTTGCTCGATATGTTGACAAGTTTTGTCTGTGCACCCAGCTGACAGGAGCGTGCACCCAGCTGACAGGAGCGTGCACCCAGCTGACAGGAGCGCCGTCATCGGCTCCCCCGCCTTTTGCCCTTGCGGCCCCGGGGCAGGGGCCTTGTGCCTGAGATCCTGGCCCACCGGAGCACGCAGTCGGCCTCGGGCTGGTAGGCCTCCGCGAGTGCGAAGCGGTCGCGATCCACGCGCCGGAGGTACGCCGGCCCCTTGGCGCTGGACTCGCCGATCCACGCTTGCAGGCTCTCGGCCTCGGCGACGGCAAGGGGGTTGCGTCTGTTGTCGGTGGGGAACCCGGCCTCGGCTGCGAGCTCCAGGCGCCTATCCTCGGCGACGGTGATCGCGCCGGTCTTCTCATATTCTCGGGCCCGGAGCATGAACTCTCGGTTCCAAAGGAGTTGAAGTTGTGCCTGCGGGCCATGGATATCCCGGCGCTTCGGGTGGAGGGGCGCTATCCTGTCGGGCCCGGTGATGGGGATGGGTAGGGCCTGGATTCGCTTGCTGCGACTCCACTTGCGTTGAGCCCCGGGGCGCCAGTCGCGGAAGTCGAACTCCCGCGGGAGGTCAATGCGGACGTGGTAGGGCTCACCGTCGTGCGCGTAATACAGGCGCGGGTTGAGCAAGGGCCCTTCGCTGTAGCCGTTGGGCGTAATGATCCGCACCCACAGCGCGGACTGCGCCCACAGAATGCGATCAACCTCCTCGGCGCAGTTGGCCAGGTCGGCGAAGCACGCCACCTCGGCACACTCCCGCCGGGTCCGATAGGCCAGGGCCCACGGCTCCGGACTCTCGGCAGCGATACGCCGGCTCAGCTCGTGGAAGTGCGATCGAAAGAGCTTGTTGGCGTTCAGGCTCCCGAGAATCTTGAACGCGGCGTTCGACAGCATGTTGAGCTTCACCAGGTTCATCCAGATACCGGGGACGGGCTCGGCCTTTTTGTCGCGGATAGGCGCCCGCTCCTGGTCGCCTTCGTCCTCGGATCGGTTGCGTCGATTCGACGCTTTCACGATCGAAAGCAGGTTGGTGTTCGGTAGGGTCGGTTGTACGCCCTGCGCGGCGCGCTTCTGCTCGGCGATGACTCGTTGCAATGTACGATTCCTCCACGTGCCCCGGGCCAGCACTTTGATGACGGGCGACACATCGGATCCGGCCGGTGGTACCCAGGGGGCGATCAGTTTCGGGAAAAGCGGATAGCTGGCGCATCGCCCGGAAGGGTCGGCATCGGCGGCAATCCGATCCAGCTGCTTCATTGCCTTTGCGGTGAACGTGTCCCCCAGCTCATCGCGGAGTACGGCACGGAGCACCGCCAACGGCATGAAGCGCCCCCTGCGCCGCTTGCCGAGCTTCCGGGGGTCGGGCGGGGTCTCGGGGTTGAACCGCAGCCGACGCCAAAGCACCCGTAGTTTCTGCCGCACGTCGGCGCCCAGCTCGCGTTGTGCGGCACGAAAGCCCTTTTTCGCGGGGTCTACCCCCTCGGCTACCAAGGCGGCTTGTATGGTCGGCTCAAGCCACGATTCGGGCGAGCGGTCGAGGGGGACGCCAACCGCGGTCAAATCAGCATCGCGGTGCTGTTCATTGATTCCGGTGTTCCGAAGGGCGATCCACACAGCGAACCCCGCGGCTTCGTCGCATTCCGTGGCGCTGCGCTCCCCATCGGTCAGGGGTCGCCCTGCGTCCATCTGTCGAAACTCAGCCAGGCGCGCTATCGCGAAGCGCCGACGATCATCGTCCGCAAGATCAATCCAGTTCATCACGCTCTCTCCCGCCGCCGAACAGGTCAGACACTGTGGCGACGGCCTCGCCGTCAGTGCTCGCCTTGGGCTTGCTCTTGCGCGTTCGGCCCCGGGCGGCCTCGTGGAAGGCATCCACGTCGTTACGGGGAGCCGGGGTTAGTGCGCCTTCGTCGCCCGTCCTGCGACATAACCAGGCGCCGTGCGGCCGTGGCCCGTAGTTCGTCTTCGTAACCTCGAAGCGGACAAGCGGCGGCCCGTGGTAGCCGTCCGCCTCCCGCTCGTCGAGGCGACCGACCCAGCGAACACCATCGGTAAGCCCGGAGGCCCCACGGGCGCCCACGGTGCTCACCGTCGATCCGCCGCGCCCGCCGCCCTGGCGATCGTTTTTTGTCGTGTGATGGGCGACGATCGCGGTGGGCGAGCCGGGAACCTGGGTCAACTGTTCAAGCAACTCTACCAAGCGGGTCGCCTGGGAGTTGTCCTTCTCCACCTCGGGGCCGCCAAAGCGGCTCAGGGGGTCGAAGATAAGCAGACGCCAGCCGTCGCGCTCGGCCTCCAGGCGATCCTTCATCTCCCGGTAAAGCGCCGTGGGCGTCCCCTCGTCGTCCGTGAGGGCCACCCCGCGCCCGGCGAGCCCCAGGGGCACGATGTTCTCGGCCGCGGCGGCAAGCTGCCGGTCAGACAGCCCGAGGGCCCGAGCAGTGAAGTAGAGGCGGCGCCGTACCTCCGCGATCTCCTCTTCGCCGACGCAGAATAGGACGCGCCCGACGAACCCGACGCGGTAGCACCCGAGCCAGGGTGCGCCCGAGGCCACCGCCAGGGCGAGCTGGGCCAGCGAATAGGTCTTCCCGACACCACCCGCTGCCGCGAGTAGGCCCACCTTGCCGAGCGGGAGCACGCCCCGCTCCCCATCGTCGAAGCCGGTGGTCAGCAAGTAGTCGCGCTCCGGTGGCGCCGCGGTGAGCCAATCAGCGCCGAGCGCACTCACCGTCCGCCAGTCAGTATCAAGGGAACGCCCCGCCCGCACGGTGCCTTGCTGCCGCAACTCCGCCAGGCGCTGTACCGCTTGCGCGGCCCGGTCATCGTCGCCGCGGGCCAGCGCCTGCGCCAGCACATCGGTTTCAAGCCGTTGCGCGCGCCGGTTGTGCGCCGTCGTCACGGCCCGTACCGCGTGGCGTACGTCGCCATCGGTGGGAATGTGTCCGTCTAATAGATCGGTGATGTAGCCCATCGCGTCGGGCGGGTCCGGGGCCTCGGGGTCGTCGGAGCGCACCCGTGGCCAGGTTCCGCCCGACACTTCCAGGGTTGTTACGGCATCGATCACGGCACCGTGGCCCAGGGGCTCGCCGTCGGCGACCATCTGTAGCAAGCGGCCCCAGATCAGGCGGTTCCGCTCATCGCCGACGAATTGAGCCGCGGTGAGCGAGCGAGCATCGCGCGGGATCTCGCCGTACAGGACTACCGCCCCGATCAGGTCGCGCTCGGCCCGGCACAAGGCGGCGTGGACTGGATTGCTCATTGCTCGCCTCCCCGGGCCAACCTCAGAGCCGCGTCTCGCGCGTCGGCGCCGGACCCGTGAACCACGCCAGCCGTCCGCCCTTGCTTGATTCCCTGCTGCTGCGCCAGCCAGTCGGCCAGGCGGCCAAGGGCATCGTTTCGGTGCTCCCCGCTGTCGCTGATCCCCTCCAGTAGTTCAATTGCAAGTTGGACGCGGCCGGCGTCACCCTTCGGCTCGTTGCCCCAGCCGATTTTGCTGGTCATGAAGTCACGAACCGTCTGATAGCCCTCGGCCCGTTCGGTGTCCGTCCATCTGATTTCGCTCATCTTGGAAACGACTGCTTTCGCAATCGTCCTGCCCATCGCCGGTTTGAGTCGCTTCCCGGTTTTCCCCTTCGACGCTGCCGGTGGCGGGGCCGCCTCCTGCTCCTGCGCTGCGGCGGCGGGCTCACCACTGGGCCTGGACTTCGACGGGGGCTTGGGTGAAGGTTTGGCCGCGGCGCCGATGTTCTGGGTGTTCATCGTGGCCTCGGTGCCGTGCCGCGTCTTGTAGCGGCGGGGCTCGCTCTCTGACTTCGCATTTTGCGAAGTGAGTTCCTTTCGCCTATTCCGCACAGATGATTCGGGCACCCGACACACTCTAGCGATCTCACTGTTACTCCATCTGGCCCACTCGTCGTCCTCAAGCAGCGCCATCACAGCCCGACGTTTGTCCGAGCTCGAGCGACGCAGCCCGTGGGCAGCGTTGGCGCCCACGGCATGTAGCAGTGCTTCGCGCCGGCTGCCCTCCCGCACGTCGCCCGCAATGGACTCCGGGCCCGCCTGGGCAGCCGCAGCAACGCGGTGGTGCCCGTCGCCGATCCAGTAGTCGTTGCCGTCGTGGAACACCGTCA
>CAYFWA010000572.1:0-4936 GCA_964346625.1 uncultured Myxococcales bacterium | reverse complement strand
CTGGTTCCTGCTGCGGCTGCCCGATGATCCGGTGCCCTTCGTGGTCAGCGGGCTGTTCTCCGCCGGCTTCGACGGCGGCCTGTGGGTGATCCGCGGAGCCGCGGGGATCTCGGTGCTCGAGCGGATGGGGCGCCACGAGATCGACGAGGATGAGCTGATCGATCTCCTGCCGTCCCTCGATATGATGATGTTGAGCCCCGAGCCCGCCACGGATTTGCCCGAAGTCTATCGCCGCTACCTGCGCCGGGCCGGCGTGCGCACGCGACGCGACACCGAGGTGCCCCTGCTCACCGTGAAGGCCGAGGGCGAGCGCCAGCACCCGCCCGCCCCGGCCGACTTCGCGCGCTGCCTGCTCATGCTGCGCGGCCTCGAGGCCGCCGACCGCGAGGGGTGGCTCATGCGCGGTCGCATGAGCGATGGCGAGCGCCTCGGCGCCGTGGTGCTCTCGGGCGAGCCCCACGCGCCCCAGGTGACCTTCGACTGGGCCGACCGGCCGCAGCCCGCGCCGGTCCCGCCGGCGCCCGCGTGGCTGCCCGATCGCGCTCAGCTCGAGGAGCTCCCGGTGCTCGAGCGCTCGTGGCTCGTGGGGTTGATGCCCCTTGCCAGCGGCGTCCGCGACAGCGACGAATACCTGTACGCGCTGCTCGTGTTGGAACAGGAGACTCAACGCCTCGTCGGCGCCCATGTGCTCGCGCATCACCGCCGGAAGTACACCGCGGCCGAGTACCTGGTGGACATCGCCCGCGGCCAAAACGCGGCCCAAGAGCGTGGCCTGCCCCAGGAGATGGCGGTGGCCGATCGCGATCTGCACAGGCTGATCGCCCCGGAGCTCGAGCACCTGGCGGTGCGCTGCCATTACGTCTCGCCGACGCCGGCGGCGCTGCGAGAGGCCATGGCGTCCCTCGAGTCCCACCTGGACGGCGCAGGCGGCCCTTCCGTCTCCGCCGACCCCGACAGCGCCGCCGAAGCCGCCCCCGCCCCGACGCCGACGGCCAAGACCGCCAAGACCGCCAAGACCGCCAAGACCGCCAAGACCGCCAAGACCGACCCGACAGAGCCGACAGAGCCGCCCGCGTTCTCACGCGTCGAGCAGACCCCCGACGGCGACGACATCGGCGCCTGGCGCACGGTGGAGGAATCCGTGATCCGGCTCGGCATCGACGCTCTGGTTCTCGGCAGCGCAGACGACTCGCCCCGCGAGCGACAGGCGCAGTTGGAACGCTACTTCGGCGATCTGGACCAGGCGGAGGGGGCGCTGGAGCAACCCGAGCTGCAGGACCTGGCCCAGGTGGCGTTTGCCGAGTGGCGCCTGCTCGACTACCGGCCCAAGGTCTCCGGCAGCTCGAACAGGGGGAAGGGTAGGAAAAAAGGCAAGGGCAAGAAAACAGGCAAGGGGAAGCAAAAAGACGAGGGCAAGAAAACAGGTAAGGGGACAGAAGGCGCAAGCTTCTACGCGGACCCCGCCAGTACCTGGGCCCGCCGCGGCGAGGGCCCCACCATCGCCGAGCAACTGCTGGCCCACGAGCTGGAGGGCATCCGGCTCACCCCTCCGGAGCGCGCGTTGCTCGAGGCCATGAGCGCCGCGGCCACCAGCATCTACCTGCTGCGCGAGCTCACCCCGGGCCGGTCGGTGTTGCTCGAGGACGTGCTGCGCGGCGGCCTGGTGGAGGTGCACGACCGGAACCTCTCTCAGGCGGCACGGAAGAACACGGGCACCTGGGCCCGCGTCTACCCGGTGGGCAACACCCACTTCATCGGAGCGGTCGGCCCGATCCTACCCACCTGGCAGCTCAACGTGGCCGTGGGGTATCTGGACTCCCTGGGTCTCGACACCACCCCCGCGGCGCTGCGGCGGGGCGCGCACCTGTTCGGACGGCTCTGGGGTTGGTTCCACCAACAAGCCTCGGTGCCTCGGCTCACCACGAGCGAGGGCGATGAGATCGTAGTCCACCAGGCCACCTATCGTCTCACCGACCCCCAGCAGACCTTGCACGACCTCGAGGATGCCATCCAGCCGGCGCTCATCCCCTACGACGATCCCGACGACGGCAGCCTCCTCGACGATCCCGACGATCCCGACGATCCCGACGATCCCGACGATCCCGACGATCTCGACGATCCCGACGATCTCGACGATCCCGAAGACGATGAGGAACGCGGGGGCGACCCTGCGCGCTCGTACTTCGTGCTCGGGCCCGACCCTCGGGCCATCACCTGGGAAAACCACAAGCTCCCGAACGGCGAGGATCCGCCGGTCATCGCCCAGCTCGACTTCGACGACCACCTCCTGCACGTCGACTGCAACTCGGATCCCCGCTGGGAGCAGATGCGCACCCTGCTCGACGAGGTGGCAGGGGCCTCCCTCCAGTCCCACGAGCGCATCGAACAGGAGCAAATCCTGGAGCAAGAGCGCCGCAAGGCCAAAGAGCACGCCCCGGGCGAGGCCACCGGCCCCCTCCCCCCAACGCCGCCATCAGGCGTCGACCTGTCGAGCCCCGAGGTCCGCCAGACCCTGTACGAGCAGTTCATGGCGCCAAGGCAGCGCGCCTGGCTCGACACCGCAGTCCCCGCCCTGGGCGGCCGCACCCCCCGCGAGGCCGTGGCCACCGCCAAGGGCCGGCGCCGCGTGCAACAGCTCATCCGCAGCATGCCCGCCATGACGCTGGGCCCGGCTGTGGAGCCCATCGAGCCCAACCGAAACGAGCTGCGCCGCGAGCTCGGCCTTCCCGAGGAGTGACGGGGTAGTGAGGCCGAGTCGCGGCGAGGCCGAGTCGCGGCGATTCCGAGTCGTGGCGATTCCGAGTCGCGGCGATGCGTGCCATGGCGATGTCGAGCGGCGGCGCTGTGTCGTCTTTTCCGCACCCATCCCCGCCCAGCCACGACGACGAACCGCTTCTTCCCCCCCTCCGCGTCGTAGCGACATCGCAGTTACATCGCAGCTACATCAGCTCGTAGAACCCGTCGGTGCCGATGTGGCGCACGTACCGCCTCAACAACGTCTTCAGCGGCCCCGCTGACAACGGGTGCGACCACCCCCCGTCCCCCCGGTAGGTCATCCGAAACACCGCGTAGGTCGCCGTGTCGTCCGACTCGAACCGCATCACCGGCTCGTACCGCGCCCCGGGACCCAGACCAGGCAGTGCGCCACCCTGGCCCATCCCCAATCCCATCCCCATCCCCATCAGCTCCCGCACCAGCTCCGGCGGCACTCCCCCCTGTGCCTCGAAGATCACGATGGAGCCCTTGTCCACCGCCACCTTGCAACCACGCAGGTGCGCGTGCCGTGCCACCTCCGCCCGCACCGCCTCCACGTCCGACTCCGGGATCCGCGCGTTCGCCCGGGTCGCCGCCGAGTCCACGCGCCGCACCGACACCACCCCGTTGACGCTCTCGGAAAACTCGTATCCCTCGGGCATCTCGGTGAGAGGCCTCGCCGCGCCTTTCCCCGCCGCCTTCCCCGCCCCCTTCCCTGTCCTCTTCCCAGTCCCCGCCGACTTCCGCCTCCCCTTCCCTGACCCCGTTCCCGGTCCTCCCGCCTCCCTCTCCTCCTCTCCATCTCCGCCCCGCTGGATCGTCTTCCTCACGAGGTAGCGCGGCTTGCCGGTCTTGGTCCGCCCCGCGTGCAGGTAGTAGGTCACCCCCAGCACGTTGGTGTACCCCAGCGCCGGCGCCTCCTCGGTGGGCGCGCAGATCCCAGCCGGAGACCCACCGCCTCCGCGTCCCAGCTCGTCCCAACATCCCACATCCTCCCGCCCCGACCCATCCAGCCCCGACCCATCCAGCCCCGACCCATCCAGCCCCGACCCATCCAGCCTCGCCAAGACAACGCTCCTCGGTACACCCAGCGCCTGCTCCATCGCCCGATTCAGCTCGTCATCGTCCATCGCCTCGTAATCCACCTCCGGATCCGGACCCGACTCGAAGAACAGCGCCTCGTCCTCCCGCCGCTCCGACGTCCCACGCCCCGACTTCCCGCTCACCGCCCCTCGCCCCCTCTTTTTGCGGCCCTCCTTCTTCTTCGCCCGGTTCTGGGCTCCCCGTTTCTTCTGCTGCCGTTTCTTCTGCTGCCGGTTCTTCTTCTTCTTCGTTCCGCTCATGATGCCCTCGAGCCTACCTCACCCCACCGTCACTCGTCACTCGTCACTCGTCACTCGTCACTCGTCACTCGTCACTCGTCACTCGTCACTCGCCGCCCACGCCCCGCGCCCTCACCCCACCTCCGGCCACAGCTCCGCCGCCGTCGCCTCCGCGAACTCCATCGACTCCATCTCGTTCCGCCGCTCGAACCAAGCCCGGCGCCGCAACTCATCCCCCGACCGATCCGCGGACCACTTCCGCCGCACCTCCTGGGCCTCCTCCATCAGCGCCACCACCCGGTCGTCCTTCACCACGCTGGACAAAAACCGCCTCGCCGCCCGCCCCCGCTCCCGCAAGTACGCCGACAGATCCCGCGTGAACTCCACCCCGGCGTTATGGTCTCGAGCCTCGTCCGCCGACGCGGGCTCCCCTCCCTGCCCCCGTCCCCCCCGGATCCCCGCGGCCATCCGCGTCGCCCGCGGGCACCGGATCGCCGCCGCCACCAGGTGCACCCGCGCCTCCCCCAGCGCCCCCAGCTCGAACAGCGCCAGGGCCAGTGGCAGGCTCTGCTTCGGATACAGCCCCTGCACGTACCGCGCCGCCTGCGCCGCCTCCGCAAACGCCCCCGCAGAGTCCCCCGCCACGCCATCCGCTTCCGCGCCTCTGACCCCCGACACCCCCCGGTTCAGGTGCACCGGAATCCGCTCCAGCGCCGCCGTGATGTCCTGCCCACACTGCCTGTCCAACCGCTCACACAGCTCCAACGTTCCCTCGTAGTCCTCCAACCGGTTCAACACCCCCGCCAGGTTGCACAGCGCCCGGATGTACGGCCGCGTCGCATGATCCCGCCAGTAGGACT
>CAYFWA010000571.1:0-4958 GCA_964346625.1 uncultured Myxococcales bacterium | reverse complement strand
CGCCCCCGGGGGCGCCCACCTCGAGATCCAGGGTGCCGCTGAGCCGCCCCTCCAGTGACCCCTCGCCCTCGGCGCGGCGCAGCTCCGGGGCGAAGCGCTCCAGGGGGACGTCCTCGAAGCGCAATCGCAGCGACACGCCCTTGCGGGCGCCGAGGTCCAGCCGGCCCCGCACCACCGAGAGCCATGAGAGCAGCCGCCCCTCGAGGGCGGTGTGATCCGCGCGGGGCAAAAGCCGCAGCTCCCCGTCGCCGGCCGGCACGCCCCGGATCTTGGCGCGCACCAGCGCCACGGTGCCGGCGAGCACCGGCGCGCCGAAGGTGCCCTGCACGCGCAGCGAGCGCGTGTTGACGGTGCCCGAGACCGGCGGTCGGTCGCCGTCGAGCCCCGGCACCGCCGCCAGCGGCAGGCGCGAGACGTCCACCGCCAGGTCGATCCGGCCATCGCGCCGGGTGGAGAAGCTCCCGCTGGCCTTCAGGTGGCCGCCCGCCTCGCGTCGGATGGCGGCCTGGCTCAAGGTGTAGCGCGGCCCGCGAAACCGGACATCCAGCGCCGCGTCGCGGTACCACTGCCGCGCGGCCCACAGGATCTTGGACTTCGCCCGCACCCGGCCCTGTAGATACGCCGGGGTGCCCCGCACCTGGAAGCGGCCGTTGACCAGCGCCTCCACGGCGCCGCCGGTGGCGGGCTCCAGATCCAGGGCGCGGACCCCGCCCCGGGCCCAGATCAGGGGCTGGGGCCGCATACGGCGGACGTCCTTTGCGTACAGGCCCACCCGGGCCCGGCCGTAGAGCCCGCCGCCGTAGATCCGGCCGCGGATGTCCCCGGCGGCCAGGGTGCCGTCGCGCAGGCCCACCGCCGCGGTCACCGCGCGCAGCGACACGGGCCCGGAGCGTACGCCGTACAGGGCCCCCTGGCCCGCGAACCGCGGGTTGGTGAGCCGGCCCCGGGCGCGCCCGGCCAGGCTCACGGCGGCCACCAGCGGCGGTTTGCCCAGCCGCAGCAAAAAGCGCCGCAGCCGCCGGGCCTGCACTTTGAGCGCCAGGTCCATCCGCTGCGTTTCGGGCCAGAGCTGGCCGTGGCTCTCGAGGTTGAGCAGATCGCTTTGTACCGCGAGGCGGCGGATGTCCATCCGACGCGCTGAGGCGTGCAGCACTCCGCTGGCGCGCACCTTCGGGGGCAGCGGCCCCGGCTGCTCGCCACGATCCACCGTGAGGTCGAAGCGGGTCCAGCCCCGCCGGGGATCCCCCAGGGCGCCCGAGGCGTCGAGCCACCCCGACAGGCGCCCGGCCATCTGCTGCTGGGACCGGGGCAGCGCCGGACCGAGGTCGAGCCGCCGGGCGGTCACCGTGGCGCGCCAGCGTCCGCTGCCCACGCGCAGCTCCGCCCGCGCCCGCAGGTCGCCGTCGAGCAGCTCCGCGGTGGCCTCGCTCACCCGCAGCACGCCGGTCTCGTAGCGCGCGGTCACCTGGGCCTTGCTCAGGCGGATGTGGCCGTGCTGCAGGCCCAGCCCCCCGAGCCGCAGGTCCGCGGCGGGATCGGCCACCGGACCGGAGACCTCGGCCACGAATCGGCTCCCCTCGTCGCGCACCTCGCGACCCGACAGCTTGGAGAGCAGGGGGCCGAAGTGCTGCATCCGCGCCTCGAGCGACACGCTGGGGCCCTCGGGCTGGCCCAGCCCGAACAGGCCGCCGCGCACCGAGACGAGGGCCGCGTCCACGCCCACGCGCGCGTCCACCACCACCCGGTCGGGCCGCTCGCGGGTGGCCGCCAGCCGGCGCACGTTCATCTCGGTGAGCTCGAAGCGCTGCGGGCCGTAGCGCGCCTCGCCCCGGCGCGCCCGGGGCTGCAGGTCGTAGCGCAGCGACGCTGACTTGCCCGCCCCGGAGGACTCGTAGTGCAGGCGGCCCCGCAGGCCCACCTCCCGCAGCCGCAGGCCCACCTCGCCGAGATCGCCCCGGACCGTGATCCCGGACAGATCGAAGCGGTCCACCACGATGAAGCTCTGGCGCGAGGGGCGCTCCTCGCGCCGCTCGCGGCGCTTCTCGGGGGTGCGGGGCGGGCGTTTTTCGAAGGCGCCCAGCAGCCCGATCTCGGTGGCGTCGCCGTCGGCGGTGGGCCCGTCCGGGCGCCGGTAGCGCTCGAGGTACACCGTGGCGCGGTTGAAGGTCAGTCGGCGCAAAAAGAAGTCGCCGCGCAGGATGATGTCCCACAGCCGGATGCGGCCCACCGCCCGGGGCACGTGCAGCGCCAGCTCCCCGCGCGAGTCGTAGATGCGCAGGTCGCGCACCTCTACGTCGTCGTAGCCGTTTTTCACCAGGGCCCACACGGCGCTGGTGTCCCAGTGGATGCTCCCGATCTCCAGCCGGCCGCGATGGGTCTCGTTGAACCCCTCGCTGATGCGGCGGGCCAGGGCCTCGTCGTTGTAGTAGCGGTTGGCGAACCAGTACCCACCGACGACCCCAATGACCAGGGCAATCAGCACGAGCCGGGCTATCCAGATCAGCCAGCGTCGCATCCCAGGCAAGCCACCCGACCGCAGAGTTGCGGTATCTTCTCATGATAGCACCGCGGACCAGACATCGCGAACCGCGCGGCGCCAGGTCGTTGCGTGTCCTCGGCTCGCGCGTCCTCGGCTCGCGCGCCCTCGGCTCGCGCGCCCTCGGCTCGCGCGGCGGGCCAAAACGCTGGACGTGCTCGCGGGGGTTTGATACCAAAATCGTTGGTATGGCGACTTTTCTCGGAACTACGGCTCTCCGCCGCGAGGAACGCGACACGACGGCCCGCTGGCGAGGTCCCGGCCTCGCGCGGTGGGCCGCGCTCGCGGTTTTGATACCCCTTGTTGGGGGCTGTGACCGGTTTGGGCGCGAAGAGCCGAAGAAAAAGGAGATACTGCCCAAGGGGGCGGATCCCTCGCGGCGGCGGGGCGAGTCCGCCGGCAACGACTCGCGGCTGTATCACGAGACCCGCCCCTACATGGGGACCCTGTTCCGGATCACCGTGGCCCTGCGGGGCGACGCCGAGACCGAGGTGGGCCGCAAGGCGCTGAACCGCAGCCGGCGCAACGCCCGGGAGGCCGCGCGGGCGGCCTTCGCCGAGGTGGCGCGGGTGGAGCGGCTGTTTTCCACCTACCTGCCCGACTCGGAGATCAGCCGCATCAACGCGGCGGCGGAAAAAAAGCCCACCAAGCCCGTGAAGGTCTCGCAGGAGGTGTTCAACCTCCTGCACCGCAGCGTGCTTTTGCACCGCCGCTCGGGCGGCGCCTTCGACATCACCTGCGGCGCCCTGGCGACGCTGTGGACCCCCCGCGGCAAAAAGCCCCGGGTGCCCAGCCGCGCCGAGCTCCGGGCCGCCCTCGCCCGGGTGGGCATCGAGCACCTGAAGCTCGACTACGACGAGAACACCGCCCGGCTCGCGCAGCCGGGGATGTCCATCGGCCTCGGCGCCATCGCCAAGGGCTACGCCGTGGACCAGGTGGTGCGGGTGCTGCGGGCGCGCAAGCTCTCGGACTTCATCGTGGACGGCGGGGGCGACCTGTTCGTGGCGGGCAAGCACCCCGAGCGGTCCTGGCGGGTGGGCATCAAGGACCCGCGCAAGCCCTCCGAGTACTTCGCCAGCTTCGCGGTGAGCGACAAGGCCGTGGTCACCTCGGGCGACTACGAGCGCTACTTCGTGGTGGGCGGCAAGCGCTACTCCCACGTGCTGGATCCGCGCACCGGCCGGCCGGCCGAGGGCTTGATGTCCGCCACCGTGGTGGCGCCCGAGGCCACCCTCGCCGACGCCTTGTCCACCGCCGCCTTCGTGCTCGGCCCGCGCAAGGGCTACACCTTCGTCACCAAGTTCGCCGACACCGAGTGTCTGCTCGTCTCGGATGCGGGCAAGGTGCGCCTGAGCCCCGGGTTGCGCGACAAGGTCAAGATGCGCCCCGTGACCCCGGGCAAATAGGGCAGACAAGACAGGTCGTGGCATGCGCAACCTCGTGCTCACCATCGCCGAGCCTCGCCAGTGGGACGCTTTTTACAGCGTCCAGGGCACGGCGGACATGCTCTTTTGCCCCACCGATGACAGCATCACCGTGGGCGAGGTGGTGCGGGTCAAGGTGCGCTTTTTGGGCGGGCCGCAGTTCTTCGTCTTCGGCGTGGTGGTCTGGCGCCGCGCCGCGCACGCCACCCGGCGAAGGCTGCGGCCCGGCGTGGGGGTGCGCCTCAACGAGTCGGAGCGCTCCAAGGTGGGCTACATCCGAGGCTACGCCCGGGGCGGGCTGCTCGACAAGCGCCGCTCGCCGCGGTTGCCCCTGCGGCTGCGGGTGACCTACCGCGCCTCCTCGGCGCGCCGCGTCAACTTCACCCGTAACCTCACGCATACCGGCATCCTGCTCAGCGCCGCCGAGCTGTTGCCGGTGGACACCTCCGTGGAGCTCAGCCTCGCCACGCCCAACGAGCACGCCCCGGTCAAGCTGCAGGGGACGGTGGTGCGGCACGTGGAGGACGAGCGCGGTCGGGCCATGGGGATCCGGCTGGACTTCGCCGACGAGGCCCAGGCCCAGCGCTTCGCCGTGCTGGTGCGCGAGTTGGAGCGGTCCTTCAACGCCGGCAAGCTCGACGAGGCCCTCGTCGACAAGTAGCCCGGTTGGCCGGTTGGCCGGTTGGCCGGTTGGCCGGTTGGCCGGTTGGCCGAAGTCCGGTGGCCGGTGGGCCGGTGGGCCGGTGGGCCGGTGGGCCGGTGGGCCGGTGGGCCGGTGGCCGGTGGGCCGGTTGGCCGGGCCCGACCGTCGCGCGGCGCAGCCCTCGATCCGATGTGGCGCGCTCAGCGCGTCAAAAAGGCGGGTCTTCGGGGAGCTGGTTGGGATCGAAGGACGCCCCGGGGGCGCGGGCCTCGCCCTCCGTGTCGCCCACCGTGTCGCCCACCGTGTCGCCCACCGTGTCGCCCACCGTGTCGCCCACCGCGTCGCCCACCGCGTC
>CAYFWA010000570.1:0-4958 GCA_964346625.1 uncultured Myxococcales bacterium | reverse complement strand
ATTGCGCCTCGGCGCCCTCGGTGCGTCGAACTTATTCTTGCGCGAGCCCTAAGGTTTCGGACACTCACCGTCCAGGGACTTCTGCTTGCGCCCGCCCGCGCGGCGGTGCTACCATCGGCGCGAGTTTCGACCCGGTGCACGTCGCACGGCCCACCGCGCTGTTTCAGGAGGGCGCGGCCCAATCGGCGGCCAAACGTCGGAGCACCACCTCGAGCCAGCGGAGACCTGGATGGCCGGTGAAAAAATCCTCGTCATCGACGACAGCCCCACCATCTTGAAGGTGGTACAGCTCGTGCTCACCAAGGCCGGATTCGAGGTGGACACCGCAGCGGATGGTGAGGCGGGGATCGAGGCGGCGCAAGCCGATCCCCCGGACTTGATCCTGCTCGACTTCGTGATGCCGAAGATGAACGGCTACCAGGTGTGCCGGGCTCTCGCCGAGGACGACAACCTGCGCGAGGTCCCGGTGGTGCTCATGAGCGCCAAGGGCGACCAGGTGGGCGAGCGCTTCGTCAAGGTGATGGGGATCGTGGACTACATCACGAAACCCTTCTCCCCGGAGGCCATCACCGCCGTGGTCACCCACACCGTGTCCAAGTACCACGGTGAAGGGGCCGAGCCCCCGCCGGGGGGCGAGGCCACCGCCCCCAGCCCCGACGAGCTGGCGGACAACGCCGACGCCGTGGAGGGCACCAACCGCGACGCGCTGGCCCGGCTGCGCGAAGGCCTGGCCCGCGCCGTGGCCGGGGGCATCATCGCCCACTCCGCCTTCGTGGACGCCGATCTGGACGCCGCCCAGCTCGCCGAAGCGGCGCGCGGCGCCCTGCCCGACGGCAAGCTGCACGCCCTGCTGGCAGAGATGCAGTCCGCGGCGCCCGAGCTCGCCGAGTCCTCGGAGACGGTGCTCACGGGGGACCTCGGGGTGGTCCCCC
This sequence comes from uncultured Myxococcales bacterium, assembly GCA_964346625.1. Taxonomy (GTDB): domain Bacteria; phylum Myxococcota_A; class Polyangia; order HGW-17; family JAJRWW01; genus CAYFWA01. Next base: position 4,026 of record CAYFWA010000570.1, on the reverse strand, counting down.
TGGCAGACGTCTTGGGCTTGCTCCAGTCCCAACAGCAGACCGGCGTGCTCACCGTGACCCGGCGGGGCGCGCGCGTGGATCTGCACTTCTCCAACGGGCTCGTGGAGCTCGCCACCGCCTCCGGGATGCCCGATGAGTTCCGCCTCGGACGGTTCCTAGCGGACGCCGCCTCCATGGAGGAAGCAGACCTGGAGGCCGCGCTGAGCCAGGGCTCGGGCAGCGCCAGCGGTCTGCTCGGCACGTCGCTGGTGAAACAAGGCGTGATCACCCACGAGGAGCTACGTGCCGGGCTGGCCCAGCAGACCGCCGAGCTGATCTACGAGCTACTGCGGTGGAGCTTCGGCCGGTTCAACCTCAATCCCCAGGAGGCCCTTTCGGCCAAGGCCGCCGAGGCGAAGCTGGAGTTGTCGGTGGACGGCATCCTCATGGAGGGGTTCCGCCGCGTGGACGAGTGGCACCTCATCGAGCGCGAGGTGGACACCTTCGATCTGGTGTTTCTCCGGAACGACGACAATATCCAGCAGATGGGGCGCGGGCGACTGACGCGGGAAGAGCTCGCCGTGCTGGAGCTGGTCAATGGGAAAAACAGCGTGAAGGACATCATCCGGCAGAGCCGGATGAGCTCTTTCGACGTGAGCAAGATGTTGTATCGGCTGCTGTCCATCAAGCTGATCCGCAAGCGCGTCGCGCCGGTGGCGGTTTGATTGGAGAGCCCAGAGGAATGACCGTGGCAAAGATCCTGATCGCCGAAGACTCCGCCACCGCCGTAGAGCTGATCAAGCGTACCTTGAGCCCGCTCGGTCACCAGATGGTCATCGCCACCGATGGTGAGAACGCCGAGCGGATGATCATGGACGAAAAGCCGGATCTGCTGATCCTCGACATCATCATGCCGCGGATGAACGGATTTCAGCTCTGCCGCTCCCTACGCTCGAACCCCGGGTTCAAGGACCTGCCCATCATCATGATCACCTCCATGGATCGGGAGAGCGATCGCTACTGGGGGCTGAAACAGGGCGCGTCGGAGTACCTGGTCAAACCGGTGGATCCAAACCTGCTGCTCGAGCGCGTGAAGGCCTACCTCCCGCCGGCGGCGTAGCTGTGCTCGAACGGGTGCGCACGTGACGCGCCGCGGGAGCGGGTGGGTACCGTACGATCATGGACACCGAGATCGATGTCATCGTCTTCGAGACCGGTGATCGGCGGTTCGCCATGGAGCTTCGGTACGTGCAGGAGGTCTTTACGCTGGGCTACGTGACGGCGGTCCCTCTCGCGCCCCGCGCCATCCAGGGGGCCACCAGCGTCCGGGGACAGATGGTCCCCGTCATCGCCCTGCGGCCGTTTTTCGGCGCCGCCAACGCCAGCCCCGAGCTGCCGGGGACGCCCACCGTCCTCGTCCGGGACGGCGACCGCGTCGCCGCCCTGCCCGTGCGCCGCATCATCGACGTGGTGTCGGTGCCCGCGCACCGCTTCGAGGCGGGAGGGGAGGGCTCGGGGCCGCTGGTCCCGGGCTGTTTCCGCGGGCCGGCCGGCTCCATCCCGCTGCTCGACATCCGCGATGTCCTCGGGCAGATTCAGCGCGCCAGTCGGGAGGTGAGCCAGTCCATCCACCACGACGCGGAGGCGTCCTGATGGCTGAATCCCCCCCTGCGCCCCCCCCGGCAACCAACACGACCCCCCACGCCGGCCGCGGCGTCCACTCCATCTCCTTCAAGGTGTTCGCCGTGGCCGTGCTCATGCTGCTGCTGCCGGCGGCCCTCATCGGCACCGTGCTCTACGTCGGCTGGGGTCAGCTCGACGACATCCGCAAGGTGCACGAGCGCTCCATCCAGCCCGTACGCAAGCACGTCGAGCGCGCCAAGACCGACATCAACGTCACCCAGGGCGACATCCAGCGCGCGCTGAAGAAAGCGCAGGACGTCCAGGAGATCGCGGCCATCCGGATGCGTCAGAAGGAGGCCACCGCCCTGGCCACCCAGATCGCGTCCATCGTCAAGGCCACGCCCCCGGGGCAGCGCGACCAGCCCCACCGGATCCCCGAGGTGCGGCGATTGCTGGAGTCGAAACACTTCGGCTCGGACTCCGAGGTGCTCATCGTCATGCACCGGGAGCCCACCTACGACGCCGAGGACAAGCTATTGCGCCCCTGGCGTCACATCATCGGGCTGTACTGGGACACCGAGCTCATCGGCAAACCCATCGGCGAGGCCCACAAGAACTACGACGATTTGCTCGTCACCCGAAGCTGGGAAAAGAAGATCAAAGGGGCCAAGGGGCACCCCGGTTTGGGTGGCGCCACCCTCTTCGTCCACAAGATCTACGCCCGCACCCAGGCCACTCGCCGCACCGCGCCCCGCCCTGCCGCCCCGCGGGGGACCTCGCCGGACTCCGCCGCCGATCTGCCAGAGGAGCACGACCTGTACCTGCTGGCCTATATCCCGGGGACCCACTGGTCGCTGGCCGCACGCACCAACCTCACCGGGCCCGTGCAGCGGCTGATCGACAACGTGGTGACGGAGTTCCGCAAGGTGAAAACCAGCCTGGAGAAGGTAGCCCCGTCGCTGGACAAGCTCACCGCCGCCTCCCAGGCCATGACCACCGACTTCAACCGCGGCATGGACGAGTTCCGGCGGCTCACCCTGCTCTCGCTGGTGATCGGCGTGGGGTTGCTGATTACCATGATGATCCTGGTGATGCTGCTGCTCCGGCGGGTGTTTCTGCGCCCCATCCAACACCTCACCGAGACCGCCATCCGGATCCGCGACGGCGCCTACGATGAACGTCCCACCGTCACCACCGGGGACGAGCTGGAGATCCTGTCCAACGCCATCAACGAGATGCTCGCCCGCATCCTGGGGTTGATCCAGAGCGAGGAGGACAAGCACCGCATCCAACAAGGCATCTTCCGCCTCCTCGAGATCGTGTCCCAGGCCTCGGACGGGGATCTCACCGCCCGGGGGGAGGTCACCCCGGACGAGCTCGGCTCGGTGACCGACGCCTTCAATCACATGCTGGAGTCCATCGGTGGGCTGGTGAGCCAAACCCGCCGCGCCGCCCTCGACGTAAACCGCACCGCCGAGGAGATCCTGGACGCCTCCCGGGAAATGGCCGACGACGCGACCACCCAGGCCCACGCCCTCGACGTGGTCTCCAAGAAGATCAAAGCCCTCGGCGACCGGTCCCTGGAGATCAACCAGATCGTCGAGCTCATCGACGAGATCGCGGCCCAGACCAACATGCTCGCCCTCAACGCCGCCATCGAGGCGTCCCGAGCCGGCGAGCAGGGCAAGGGGTTCGCGGTGGTGGCCGACGAGGTCCGCAAGCTGGCGGAGCGCTCCTCCAACGCCACCAAGGACATCGGGGCCTTCATCGAGATGATCCAGGACGCCACCGGAGACACCGTGGGCTCCATGGAGAAGATCCGGCGCATGACCCGCCAGACCGCCACGGGAGCGCAGCGCACCACCGAAGCCGCCGACGAGATGGTGGCCGCCTCCGGCACCCTGGACGAGGCCATCGCCCGCTTCCGGGTACAATCGGCCGACACCGCAGATCTGGGCCGAACCATCGAGCACCGACAGCAGGAGCTCGAACGCTCGCTGGCGGCCCTCGCCGACACCCTCCACGAGGCCGAGCTCGCCGGGGTGGAAGAGTCCAAGGCGGTCCGCGGCGCGGTGGCGGGTCTGGAGGAGCGGTTCCGCGAGCAGCTCACGCTCCTGCTCGGCCCCACCCCCCACCGCCAGGCCGAGGCCGGCGCCGAGGCCCCCACCCGCGACAGCGATCCCCGCCTCTCATCGGGCAGCTTCATGGCGTGGCGCGACTCCAGCATGACCCCCATGCCCCGCCAACCCTCCGGCGAGGCGACGCGCGATTCAGGGCCAGACAACGGGAGCTGGTTGCGACCTCCCGCCCGCTCTTCCGCCGGCTCCTCGGACGCGGCGCGCAGGTCCTCCGCCGGCTCCTCGGACGCGGCGCGCAGGTCCTCCGCCGGCTCCTCGGACGCGGCGCGCAGCCCCTCCGCCGGCT
>CAYFWA010000569.1:0-4958 GCA_964346625.1 uncultured Myxococcales bacterium | reverse complement strand
AGAATTGATGGATCGGCGGCCGAATGCCGAAGTTATTCTTGCGCGAGCCCTAAGCGTGGAGAAACCGGTGAACAAGCCCATGATGCAGGCCCTGGCGATGGTGCTACTGTTGGGCGGGACAAGGACGTGCGCCGAGGTGGCCGTTGCGCAAGGGCGGGGCGAGCGACGGCTGGGGGCTCCCCCGCAAATCGTGGGCCCTACCACCCCGCGTGCCGGGCGCGGTGGCCGGCAGCCTCCGCGCCCGGCCATGAAGCCGGCGCCGGTGCCGGCGCCGCCGCCGGCGCGCTGGCGGCCGGAAGCGGAAGATAGCTTCTACGGATCGGGCGCAGCGCCAGGACCGGACCCGGAGCTAGCACCCGAGCCGCCGGTGGACCACGGCCCCACGCCGGTAGGCGCCTTTGCCCTATACCGGTGGCAGGTCGCGCTCTACCTCGAGGTCGGCTATCCGTTTGTACAGCTGAGCAGCGCGCTGGGGCTGGTGGATCACGTGCTCCAGCTCGAGGCGGGCTATCGCGGGCTCTACGGCTACACCAGCGCGCTTTTCGGCGGGCTCAAGTGGCGGCTGCACGCCAACGCTGCGGACACCATCGGGCTGGGCCTGCGCCTCATCGGCGGCTTCAACGACGTCCGCAAGGATTTGGACTTCGAAATGCACGAGGCGATGACCGGGGGCGGCGGCGCCTTCGGGGAGGCCACGCTCCTTTTCACCGCCCGGGGCCGGACGCACGGCTTCCTCGCCAGTGCCGGGCTGCGGATCTCGGATTTCCGGATTCGCCCCTGTCGCGGAGACAACGAGTGGGACTGCTGGCACGACGTAACCCCGGGCGGGAGCCGCCGCGGGCTCGTGTACACCACCATCCTGGAGATCGGCTACGAATGCCGTACGGGACCGCGCACGAGCTACTTCCTGGCCGTGGGCGTGGACGTATATTTCGGGATGGACGGCTGGTTCCCCGCCATGGTCCGGTTTCGTAACGGGATCGCTCTGGACTTCTGACTCGCCTTTCGCCCATTGTTCCCGCTGCGAACGGCCGAAACCGCCCACGACTGCTTTGCTCGGCGGATTTTTTGGCCACCGTACTACATACAGTACGCCTCCGAGAAATCCACCTCGCGCCTTGTCGTGAACGATTCCTGCTCGTTCTCGCGACGAAAAATCGGGCGAATGGCGAGTCTGAAAACGGGCCCCTAGAGCACCGAACAGTTTGAAAGACGGCTGCAATCGCGCAGTTGCGGCACCTCGCGGCTTACGTCCTCGCTCCCTCGGTCACCGTACCTACGGGTACGGCTCGGTCGGTCGCTGCGGGCGCGATCGCGACTCGCGAGCAACTTCACGATTTCGCTACGACGTCCAAATTGATCGGTGCTCTAGCAGGAGCTTACCGCGTCAAAAACACACATGCGTGTTATTTCAACATGTTACAAGCTTGGATGTTCTTTTTTAGGTCATACATCGCCTTCGTAGCTCCTGGAGCATTTCGATCACTTACGAGGATGCGTTCTCGGAGGCGGTAAACTCGGGCTAGTCGCCAAGTGACACTGGAAACGGGCCCGCCCGTCACCATGGATCCGGGAGCTCGAGCTCCGGGATGTCTTCCAGGCGTTGGCAGGGATCGGGGATGTCCTCACGGGCGTAGCAGACCGGGAGCTGCTCCAGGGAGACCTCCCGCACGACGGTGTCTTCAGGGGTGCCGGACGCGCAATCGCCGTTGCCGTCCAAGCGGACACCGTTCGACCCTTGCACCCGGGACGAGACGGTCACCCATGCCGGATCCACGAAATCGAAGGGCGCCAGCATGAACAGCGTCCCATCGGTGGCCCACTGATACCCAGCGAGGTTGCGGTCTGCGGTCAAGGACTTCAGCGCACCTCCCTCTTGCCAGATCACGTCTACCGCTTGGGGGGAAAGGGTCAGGCTCTCGGACGACATGGGCTGGGAAAATTCGATGATCAGGGTCGACTCGCTTCTCCAAAGCCCCACCACCCGCGGCCCTGCGCAGGTGGAGAATCGGATCGGGCCTGGTGGGAACCCCCGCTGGGCCTGGACGCCGTGGTCCCGGACGGGCGACAGGTCGAGGATGTAGTCCGCGTCGGCGGCCAGTCCGCCGGAAGGTGTGACCACGGTACGCTCCCACCCAACGGCGAGGTCGAAGGGTACGGGTACTCCATCGGCGTAGCGGAGCTCCAGCGTGGCGAGGGCCTCCTCAGCCCGGGCGTTGGTCTGGAAATCCCGGTGCCCTAGGGTGAGCATCACGGCGAGGGAGGGATCCACCGCGGTCTGGCCGTCCCAGAGGTTTTCCACCAGCCAGGTCTCGTCGATGCGATCCGCGTTTTGCTGCTCGGGCCACCGGGTGCTGGCCACGCTGAGCAGCCCAGCCGCCAACAGCAAGCCACACCGAAAAATCTGGCTCGCTAGCAGCGTTGGGGAAAAAACGCTCCGCGAGGCTCGGTCCGGATCTCTCCCGAACGCTGCTGGGGCCATGATCCTCGTCGATCTCGCGGTCACCGAGCCCAAGGGGCGGCAACCGGGTTCGGGGGGGCCGCTTCGGAAAGCTCGAAGACCCGAAGCCCCCCCTCGCCATCGGCCACTAGCGCCTGGTCGCCCACCACCACGAGGCCCCGGCCTACCCCGGTGAACCGCGCGGACCGGTGCTCCCCGTCCGCCGTGCGCGTGAGGGTGGAGCGGTAGCGATCGTTGTCGAACCGGAGGGTGACGAGCGACGACCCGTGTACGTCGAAGCCGACGTAGCGTCCCGCCGGCAGCAGCGTGCGGCGCACCCGCTGCGGCGCCGCGGGCTCCATCAGGTCGTACTGGTACACGGAGGCCTCGCCGAAGGAGTCCCGAGGGCACAGCAGGTAGAGTCGATCCCCGACGACCCGGACCTGACTCCGGCTCTCGTGGTCTCCGGCGTAGTAGTCCCTGATGTCGTACACCTCGCAGGGGCTCGCGTGCAGCGCATTGATCTGCGTCAGGTCGCCGTCATCGGTGCGCGCCAGCACCGACAGGCGGGCCACCTGGGGATCGTAGGCATACACGTAGATTCGCCCGGAGGGCGGATCCAGCCGGGCGGCGATCCGGGCCCAGCCCAGAAAGGCATCCTCGGACGACATGCTGGCCACGCGCTGCGGCGAGGACAGATCGAGGGCGTGCATCGAGTTGCGCGAGCGATCCGTGAGGAACAAGCGGTCCTCCGCGCCCGTGAGCCCGCCGAGCAACGAATCCTCCAGATCGGGGACAAAGAGACGCACGGCTCGAGCTTGACACTCCTCCCACCGATACAGCCCGCTGTTGTCGGTGAGCAGGTACAGCCCCCCCGGGAGGCTGACCGCGCGACGGACGGGCGCGTCCAACCGGAACGTGGCCTCGCACTCATCGGCGAGGGAGACGACCCGCTGGTGCCCCCCCGCCTCGTGGAGCACCACCACCTCGCCGTGGTGGCTGATCCCCAGGGAACGGCTGGGCTGGATGTAGGACGCCAAGGGGCGCATCTCCCCCTGATCCGAGACGCGCAACAACTCAAGGGTGCGCTCCCCCATCCACCGGAAGTTACCGAGTACCATGAGCAGGTCACCATGGAGCCCGATCCCGATGGGGTCGTCGCCTAATCGATTGACGGTATCGGGCGATTCGATGACGTCGGGATCCGCCAGGGTCTCGGGCCCACCGAGCTCGGGGGCCGGCTCGTCTGGAGCCGCGATGCGCGCCTCTACCCCCTCGGCGATGGACAGCGAGGTCAAATCCACGGAGCGAACTGACTCGTCACCCGCCGCGATGTAGGCCACGTCCCCGTTCACCACCACGGCGTTGACATAGAACCCCTCTGCCTCACGATCCGCGTAGTAGCCCGTCCAGAGCAGGGCTTCGGGAATCTGGGTGTCATAGGCGATCAGGGCCTCCCCGCCCGCTACGTAGGCGGCCGACGCAGTGGCGTCCACCTCCTTGGCGTGACCATGGGGCACCCAGTACGAGCCCCGCAACACCGGCTCCATGGGGTTTTGTAGATCCACCACGGAGAGCGTCGAGCAGCCCGCCACGTAGGCCAGGGAGCCTTCCAGATCCGCGGCCACCGCGTAGCCGGGCAGCCGGAGCTGCGCCAGGGGAGTGGCGTCCCCCGCACCGTCCACGCGGAGCACCGCGAGCCCGGCCGACCCGGCCGCCACCACCGCGAGCTCCCCGGCCGACTTGACGTCGAGGATCCTCCCCTCCAGGGGCACGCGGGTCACCTGCCTTGGCGCGCGGGGGTCCTGCACGTCCAGCACCGCGAGCCCCGCCTCTCCCGAGGCCACCAGCAAGTGTCCCGCCGGCGTGAGGTCCACCTGGAGGGGGTGACCGTCGAGCCGCGTGAGGGAGAGGCGCCGGGGACGCCCGGCGATGTCTTCGGGCGACTGTGGCTCGAGATCCACGTCCACGGCCCAAAGCAGGCTGCCGTCCACGAGGTAGGCCACCCCACCGCGATACGCAACGCTGCGAAACATCGGTGTTTCGAACCGGTGCAGGTAGTCCGGATCCGCTGTGTTGTCACAGGCTTCGTCCAACGGGACGTACCCCCCGCCCGGCAGCCCCGGTTCTTCGGATGGCTCCCAGTAGGTGCCCGTGGGCGAGCGGTCGTTTTCCGAGGCGCCGTCGCTGCAGGCCGCGAAAACCCCGAGGACGATCCCCAGCCCCGCCCTCGTCACGAGCCGGTGCGATAACGTAGCCGAAATCCCGTGCATCATGACCCTCCCTGGCATCGCGACCCCCCATGGAGATCGCATGAGCTCGCGCCCCTGCCTTTCTCCATGTTACATGACCCCCGGCCCGTCCGTCTACACCGGGTGAGCGCTCGACGCTCCGATTGGCGCGCGGGCCAACGCCGCGCGGGTCTGCGGCCGCGGTTTTCGCCACGACGCGCCTCCGGTGCTCACGGGTCGAGCTGGCGCACGGCGGTCTTCCTGGACGGGGCCTACGTGACCTCGGG
>CAYFWA010000568.1:1602-4978 GCA_964346625.1 uncultured Myxococcales bacterium | reverse complement strand
GGCGGGTCAAGGCAAGGCCGCCGGTCAAGGCAAAGCGGCGGGTCAAGGCAAGGCCGCCGGTCAAGGCAAAGCGGCGGGTCAAGGCAAGGCCCCCTCCCAGAGCAAGCCGGCTTCTCAGGGGGCGCTCAAGGCCAAGCGGCGGCACACCAGCCAGGTGGCCCGCCTGCGATCTTCCACCGGGCAGCGGCTCACCCCGGGAGCGAAGGGAAAAAGCAGCGCAGAGCCCAAGCGCGCCGCCACCGGGGCGCGCGCCAGCAAACGGCCCGATGAATCGCGACGGGAGACGGGGAGATCTCCAGCGTCGCGGAGCAGCGCCCCGACCGCCGCGCGATCGTCGCGGCTCGGCTCCCGTCCCTCCACCACGCCCCCTCCAGCCGAGGGCGACGAGCCGAAGACCGTCATCGCGGCCATGCCCCAGGAGCTGCTGCGCGAGGCGCGGAGCTCGCCAGGCCCAACCCGCGAAGGCAGCGCCGGACGGGGTCGCGTCGCCAGCGCGACGAGCCGCGACGAGCGGGTCAAGGACGAGCCCGCCGAGTGGTACCTGGGCGACGATCGCGGAGAGTACGGGCCCATGACCTTCACCGAGCTGGCGGCGCGGGTGAAGCGGGGCGAGCCCGGAACCAACGCCGAGGCCTGGCAAGAGGGCCTGGACGACTGGTGCCCGCTGGAGGACATCCCGGAGCTCAAGCCCTATCTACGCAAGGCCCCGCCGCCGCGACCCGCGGCGCAGATCCAGCCAGCCGCTCCCCCGTCGCCGTACCAGAAGCGCCCGGGCCGCGACGCGTCGCCCCCGGCGAGCGATGCCGGCGCGGGCGCCCTGGCGGCCGCGCCAAAGGCGGCCGCAGAGCCCGGTACCGACGAGCTGCTGGTCAAGGCCCCGGGCCCTACGCCCAGCGTCAAACCCGGCCCCGCGGCCACGCCCGCCCCCGGCGCGGCGAGCGCGCCCATCGGGTCGGGCCCCGCCCCCGCGCCAGCCGCGGCGGCCTCGGCGGATGACTCGTGGCCCGGCGTGCCCAGCGGCCCGGCCCCGACGGCGGACTCGGGCGTCGCGCCGCTACCCGGAGGCCTCTCTCCCGCGCCCGCCCCCGCCACCCCGACTCCGGCCGCCGCGGACGCGGGGTTGCCCGAGGCCTCTAGCGGAACCGCGGCTCATGTCAGCATGCGCGCCGCCTCGGATCTGGGCACGCTGCTGGCCGAGCAACAAAAGAAAGCGCGGCGTCCGGTGATGATCATCAGCGGGGCCGCCGTGCTCATCGCGGGTATCGCGGTGGCCCTGGTGGTTTGGGTCATCTCCGGTGATTCGAAAGAGAGCGGCGACAGCGCCGCGAGCGAAGGCGACACCCTCGCCCAGACCGGAGACATGGGCGCCGACCCCATGGGCCCGACCGGGGGCATGGCCGCTGAGGACAAGGACGGCATGAAGCGGGCGCGGGACGCCCAGCCGGTGCGGGACCTGGATGAGCTGGACATCGACATCGACGTGTCCAAGGGGATGCGCTCCCGCCCCGCGCCCCGGCGATACACGCACGGGACCCGACCCCGGCGGCGGCGGGCGCGACCCCGCCCGCGGCGCCGCCGCGCGGGCGGCTCCGATCCGCTGGCCCTGCCGAGCATGCGCCCCATGTTCGTGGGGCTGATGAAGTTCGGCAGCCCGGGCTCCTCGTCGGGCGGCTCCGGTGACGGCTCCAGCAGTGGGGGTCGGCCGGGCAACCTGGGGACGGTGGTCAAGCGCAACTACAACCGGCTCAAGCGCTGCTACGAGAAGGCGGCCCGGATCAACACCCGGCTGCGCAACCCCCGGCTGCGCATCTCCATCAAGGTGCGCTCCTCGGGCAAGGTGCGCAGCGTCTACGTCTCCCCCAAGCGCTACGCCGCCGACACCCTCGGCATCTGCGTCCGCCGCACCATCATGAGCTGGCGGTTTCCCTCCCACGGCAGCGGCTACTCCTACGCCTTCACCGCACGGTTTCACAGCGGGTGATCCGCGACTCCCTGCGCTCTACGGCTACCAGGGATCGGGGATCTTCTCCCACTCGGAGGTGGCGAGCAGCTCCCGGGCCCACTCGTCCACGTCGCCGAGGGCCAGCTCCTCCTCGTGCACCCGCGCGAGGGGGGCCGCGGTCTCGGGGTGGTCGGGCACGAACAGGGAGCAGCAGTCCACGTGCGGTCGGATGGAGATCTCGTAGGTGCCGATGGCCTCGGCCAGCGCGATGGTCTCGGCCTTGTCGTAGGTGATCAGGGGGCGCAGCACGGGCCACGGCGCCGCCTCGGCGATGGCGTGCAGGTTCTCCAGGGTCTGACTGGCCACCTGGCCCACGGACTCTCCGGTGCCGAGCACCAGCGCGCCGTCGGCCGCCGCGGCCAGCGCCGCCACGCGCAGCATCATCCGCCGGTAGAGCACCACCGCCAGCCGCGGCGAGCAGGCCCGCTGGATGGCGAGCTGCGCGTCGGTGAAGCGGATCACCCGCAGCGCCAGCGGACCGGTCCAGCGCGCGAGGCGCGCGCACAGGTCCCGGACCTTGTCCCGGGCGTCGGGGCCCGTGTAGGGCGGCGACTCGAAGGTGATGGGGTGCAGCGGGCAGCCTCGCTTGGCCAGCAGATACCCGGCCGCCGGCGAGTCGATGCCCCCCGACAGCAGCAGGGTCACCGGCCCAGAGGATCCCACCGGCAGGCCGCCCGCCCCGACGTAGCGGCGGCTGGTGACGAATGAGCGCTCCCGCCCGATCTCCACCTCCACCCGGAGGTCGGGCGCGTTCAGGCTCACGGGCAGACCGAAGCGCTCCTGCAGCGCTCCGCCCACCGTGCGCGAGATCTCGGGCGACTTGAGGGGAAAGGACTTGTCCGGCCGACGGGTCTCCACCTTGAAGGTCGGCGTCGCCCCCGGCGTCGCCCCCGGCGTCGCCCCCGGACTCGCCCCCGACGTCGCCCCCGGACTCGCCCCCGGCGTCGCCCCTGGCGCGCCCCGGGCGCTGGCGGCGGCGGCGCGCTCCTGGCGCCACTCGGCAAGGGCGGTCTCGAGCGCCCGGCTCGCCGCCGCGGTGATGGGCTCCAGGTCCCGCGATACCGCCTGGATGGGACTGTAGGAGGTGAGGCCGAACACGCACCCCAGCCGCTCCACGGCGTCGGCGAGCTGATGCGGCGCCACGCGCACGAAGATCCGACCGTGGGTCGGCCGCACCTCGGCGTCGAGGGAACGGACCACGCGCGCGACGTTGGAAAGCAGCCGGCGCACGAACCGGGGGCGGTTGCGCCCCTTGAGAAACAGCTCCCCGAGCCGCAGCACCAGCTCCTGCGACTCCGGCGCCGATCCCGGGGCCGATTCCGGGGCCGATTCCGGGGCCGATTCCGGGGCCGATTCCGGGGCCGATTCCGGGGC
>CAYFWA010000568.1:0-1502 GCA_964346625.1 uncultured Myxococcales bacterium | reverse complement strand
CGATTCGGTAATGGAAGCAGCGGCGTCCCGAGCGCTGCGCTCGTCGTTGACATCCCGGGCCTCGGGCGCGGCCGGGGGGCGCTGCTTTCTGGGGGGCCCGGAGGGCGGGTCGACCGTCATGGCAGGGCGTACCTCTCCGCGGTGCGGGCGAGGGCCTCCACGGCGGCCTCCATGTCCGCCACCGTGTTGTGCTCGCCCAGCGACAGGCGGACGATGCCCGTGGAGCGGGGGACGCCCAGCGCGGCGAGCACGTGGCTCTGCTTCTGGGATCGGGCGTGGCAGGCCGCGCCGGCCGATCCCACCACGCCCTGCTCCTCCATGCCGCGCAGCAGGGCCTCGGACGGGAGCCGCGCCACCGCCACCGACAGGATCCAGGGGATCCGCCGCGCCGGCTCCCCGTGGATCCGGGCGCTGGGCAGCCGGGCGGCGAGCCGCGCCACGAAGGCGTCGTGGAGATGCTGGGCCTGCTGGCGGCGTGCGGCCAGGCGCGCCAGGGCGTCGGTGGCCGCCGCGGCGAAGGCCACCGCGCCGGGCACGTTCTCGGTGCCCGGCCGGGCCCCCCACTCCTGGTCACCGCCCCCCATCAAGGGCGCCGGGCGGCGGCGCAGGGCCACCAGCGCGCCGATGCCCCGGGGCCCGCCGATCTTGTGGCCGCTCAGCGAGACGAAGTCCGCCCCCCAGCGCTTTGGCTCCACGGAGAGGCGGGTGTAGGACTGCACCGCGTCCACCAGGCTCACGCAGCGCGGCGCGCGCTCGCGCACGGAGGCGAGCGCCTCGGCCACCGGCTGGATGGTGCCCAGCTCGTTGTTGACGTGCATCAGGCAGGCCAGCCGCGTGTCCGGGCGGGCCGCCGCGCCGAAGCGCTCCACCGGGATGACCCCGTCGGGCTCGGGGGCCACGCGGGTGACCGCCAGCCCCCATCGCTCGAGCCGCGCCACGGACTCCAGCACCGACGGGTGCTCGATGGCCCCCAGCAGCACGTGCCCCGTCGGCGCGGAGGCCGCGTTGCCCTGCGCCAGGTCCGCCAGGGCGCCGAGCACGGCCAGGGCGTTGGACTCCGTCCCGCCGCTGGTAAAAAGCACGCGGTCGGTGGGCACCCCGAGGGTCTCGGCCAGGGTGTGCCGAGCCTCGCGCAGCACCGCCGCCGCCTGCCGCCCCGGCCCGCTGATGGACGAGGGGTTGGCAGGGGCCTGCTGATAGGCCCGCAGCATGGCCTCCCGCGCCACCGCGCTCAGGGGCGCCGCCGCCGCGTAGTCCAGATACAGCGGCTCGGCCGCCCGCGACTCCTGACCCGCGCGGGCCTCGGCGCGGCTTGCGGGGCTCGCCTTGGAGTCGGTGTCGGTCGACGTCATCCCGAAGGCCATAGCAAAGCCCCCGCGGCGGCGCAACCGGTAGCGTCCCCGCACTGGCTACGCAGCCAAGGCCGGTGACAGGCGCGAGCCTGGCGCAAGGCTCGCGCAAGGCTCGCGCAAGGCTCGCGCAAGGCTCGCGCAAGGCTCGCG
>CAYFWA010000567.1:3631-4979 GCA_964346625.1 uncultured Myxococcales bacterium | reverse complement strand
GGCCCCCGCCGCCCCCGCCCGAGGAGCAGCCGTGGCCGGAGTTGGAGCCGCCGCCCACCTGTCCCCCGCAGGCGCCGCCGCCGGGCGCGGAGGGCGCTCCCCCGGAAAACCCGCCGGGCCCCGGGCTCTGGTCGACGCTGTTGAGATAGAGCTCCCCGTCGATGGAGACGTTGCCGGAGGCGATTACGGCCAAAGCGCTGCTCCCCTCCACCACCACCACCACCCCGGTCTGCACGACGAGGCCGCCGAGCACCAGGACGCCGATGCCCGGGTGGGATCCCTGGGTCTGCTGGCCATAGAAGATTCCGCTTCCCGGATCGAGGCCAGGCCCTGCGGGGCGGTGGTCCGGCCCGCTGGGGGTGTAGATCCGGCCCGTGTCCGTGTCGATGTGTACCGGTGAGTCCGCCGCGCCGAAGGTGACGCTGCCGTCCCCGTCGTCGGCGAGCACGGCGTCGACGTTGCTGGGTACGCGGCAGGCCTGGCTCGCCGCCTCGCAGCCCAGGGGGCAGGGGCCGAGCCCCACCCAGGCGCCGTCGCGGCAGATGCGGGCGCTGCCATCCCCGAGACACTCGAAGGTGTCTTCGGTACAGGGTGGCACATACACGTCGGGCGCCGCATCGGGGCCGACCCCCGTGTCCACCCGCGCGTCTCCGGGGTGCGCGGCGTCGGGGCCGGTGGCGGCGTCTCCCCAGCCGCCGTCCGGGGGCACGGCCCCGTCCGAGCTCCCCGGCGGCTTCAATCCGCTCGAGTCGAAGACGCAGCCGAGACATAGCAGCGACGATGTCAGCGACACCAGCGTCAACCGTGACAACGACGACCGCCGGGGCCACAACAGCGACCGCGACGACGACGGCCGCCGGGTCCACGCCGCCGAACAACTGCCCGTTCGACCGGAACTCTGGGTACACATGGCGCTCTCAGCTCCCACTGTCTGTAGGGACTCTCCTGCGCAAAATCATAGGCGGGACGTGGGATTATTGTCAATTCACCCGGTTGGTCCCGGTTGGTCCCGGTTGGTCCCGGTTGGTCCCGGTTGGCCCCGGTTGGCCCCGGTTGGCCCCGGTTGATCCCGGTTGGCCCGGTTGCCCCGGTTGCCCCGGTTGCCCCGGTTGGCCCCGGTTGATCCCGGTTGGCCCGGTTGGCCCGGTTGGCCCGGTTGCCCCGGTTGGTCCCGGTTTCGACCCCCGACCTCTCGCAGGCGACCTCCCGCAGGCGACCTCCCGCAGCCTACATCGTGCAGCCTACATCCATCGTGCAGCCTACATCCATCGTGCAGCCTACATCGTGCAGCCTACATCCATCGTGCAGCCTACATCCATCGTGCAGCCTACATCGTGCAGCCTACATC